>JAXVOW010000181.1:0-51906 GCA_037301995.1 bacterium
CATTGTCTGTGATGGGTGCACCCCTCTGCTATCAGTATTTTCTCTCCGTCCTGTATGGAGTCCAATGCCAGAACACCCTTTACCGAAGTCTCTAAAAATCCCTTCCACCGCGCCATCAGAATAGAAAAAGAGGTTAACAAGATATCCTCCGGTGTATCTGCCGCCACCTGTTTAAACGCCTGGCTGTCCGTGATAACCATATACGGCTTTGTTCCAAGCTTCTCCAGAGTCTGCTTTAATTCCGTATCCCGAACCACAACAGAAGCTGCCCCTGCTTCCAGAATATCTCTTATCACCTGCTGCTGGGGCAGGATAAGCCTTCCCTTCGGTGCGGCGGAATCAATCGGAACCACCAGCACCACCACATCCATGGGATGAAGCAAATCTCCCACAATCTGAAACCGGCTCTCCTCCACCTTCACCAGATGTGCAATTTTTTCTTTTAATTCCTGTATGCCATTTTTTCTCAGAGCACTTACCGTAAGCTCATTATCTGCATATTCCCGCTGACCCTGCTCTCCTGCAAAATTCTCTCTGTCGGGTTTACTCTCCCCCAAATCGGACTTATTATATACAATTATATATGGCACTTCCTTTTCTCTAAAAAGAGACAGCAGCTCCTCCTCCATGGCAGTAATACCCTCCATGCCATCCACTACCAGTACTGCAATGTCCGTTTTATTCAAAACCTGCCTCGTCTTTTTAACCCGCAGCTCCCCTAAAATTCCTTCGTCGTCTATTCCCGGTGTATCAACTATCACCACCGGACCCAGCGGCAGCAGTTCCATCGCCTTGTATACCGGGTCTGTTGTGGTTCCTTTCATCTCAGAAACCACTGCCAGCTCCTGACCCGTCACCGCATTTACCAGGCTGGATTTACCGGCATTTCTTCTTCCAAAAAAACCAATATGAATCCGACTACCAGATGGCGTACTGTTTAAACTCATGTCAAGTCCTCCTTTTCCAGCAAAACTGTCCTTGCATTTATTGTAACACATTTCTTTTTTTCTTTTGCCAGAAATTGCATTTTCAAAAATCTTTTATATTTTTTAAGAAAATATTTTTCTTTTATTAACTATTTCATGCTATACTATAACCATAAACTGGAAAAACAATAGCAACAGCATATAGAATTCAAACATTTACAAAAAGGAGGAGCGTTTATGGATGGATATAATGAGGATAATGGATACAATGAACCAGCCAATACCTATGGACAGCCAGCGGACGGATATGGACAACCAGTAAATACATACGGACAGCCGGTTAATGCATATGGGCAGCCAATAGATGAATACGGACAGCCGGCGGACAGCTATAGTGCGGCAGACATCCAGTATGAACAAACAACAGAGCCATATCTGCAAACGGATGCCAGCTATAACCAGACATCTGACACATATGGAAGTTCACCGGGTCAATATGATGAGTCTGCGGAGGAAGAGGACGAGCTGACAGAGGAGGAATTAGAGCAGCTCCGCCGCAGGAAAGCCGCTGCCAGAAGGCGAAAAATTGCAGCCCGAGAAGAACGCCGCAGGAAACGCCGCAGACAGGCCATTATCCGTTGCAGCATACTTTTGCTCATCGTTATTTTAATTATTGTAGGACTTGTAAAAATGGTATCCGGTATCTGGAATCATTTTCACCAGGACAAAAAATCAGATAAGATAACAGAACAGGTGAAAGCAGATGACACAGAGGAGCCTACCACAGAACAAATTAAAGCGGATATTGATGAGGCAATTCTTGCACAGGATTTACCGGCAGACAGGGAATCTGCACTGGAAATCCTTAAAAAACAGGCAGAAACGGACCCGGAAATTCAGGGAATCTGCGATAATGCCGCCGTTTATCCTGACAATATTTTAATGAATCTGGCTGTAAATTCAGAAATGAAGCAATTTGCCATTGACTATCCTGCCAAAATCAACATTACATTTGATGGCGATTTTACGATGGATGTTACAGGGGATACCGTCCCTCTGTATTTACAGTTTGACGAACAATGG
Organism: bacterium; assembly: GCA_037301995.1. GTDB lineage: Bacteria > Bacillota > Clostridia > Lachnospirales > Lachnospiraceae > CAG-590. The sequence goes on from JAXVOW010000181.1 coordinate 2,010, forward strand.
GGCTATGCAGATTACGCAAATAATATCGTTGGATTAAGCGGATGCGGTCCTACCTGCCTTTCCATGGCTTATACCTATCTAAAACAGGACGGCAGCATGAATCCAATTAAAATTGCCGATTTTGCTACCGAAAAGGGATATATAGATGAAAGCGGCAATACATCCTGGACCTTGATGGCCGAGGGGGCAGCAGAGCTTGGTCTGGGCTCCGAGGAGTTAACTGCCAGCAAGGATGCCATGACAACGGCACTGGAGAACGGCAGCGTAATTATCTGTTCCATGTCCTCTGGTGATTTTACAAAAAGCGGACATTTTATTGTGATTCGGGAATATAAGGACGGACTCTTCTATGTCAACGACCCAAACAGTGAGGCCCGCAGTCAGGTCGGCTGGGATTATGAGCGGCTGGAATCCCAGATTGCAAATATGTGGGCAATCAGTGCAAAAGCCAGCGATGACAGGCAGACAACCCATAGCAATGACAGCACCCAGACTGACAATCCCGATAGCAGCCAGACCTCTGAACAGTCCCAGCAATAACATTTACTTCAAAATGAAGGGCTGTTGTAATAAGGATATTTCCTTCTTTACAACAGCCTTCTTTTTGTTGCCAGGCATTTCCCTAATCCTGCTGGTCAAGTCCATTCTTTACTGCAAAAACTGCCAGCTGGGTTCTATCCTTTAGCGACAGCTTTTCCAGCAGCCTCGATATCTGGTTTCTTACAGTTCCCTCTGCCAGAAATAATTCCGATGCTATTTCCTTATTATCATAGCCCTGGGCAACCAGTCTTAAAATTTCCCGCTCTCTTTCGCTGAACTGCTCCTCTGATATATGGGCGGACTGCTTTTCCCGGGCTGCTTCCGGCATCTGCTCCATACGGTTTTTCATAACCTGATAGACCCCTCCCCCAAAAATACTCAGTCCGGCATATACGCTTTTTACAGAGGCAATTACCTTCTCATCCTCCAGCTCCTTTAAGATATAACCGTCTGCGCCGCTCCCCAATGCCTTCTCTATCGTTTCCTCATCATCAAAGGTAGTAAGCACCAGCACGCGGATATCTGGACGTTGCTCTTTGATGGCTTTAATCCCATAAGCACCATCATAATCCGGCATCCGCATATCCATCAGTACCACATCCGGCTCATAGACCTTGCATTTTTCAAAGGCCTCCTTCCCGTTTTCTGCCAGCGCCACAACCTCAATTTCCATATCCTGTTCCAATACTGCTTTCAGCCCCTGTCTCAATATCATAATGTCATCTGCAATCAAAACCTTAATCCTGTTCATAACCGGTCTCCTCCCCTCCTTTAATTATACCGGAAGCTTAACTCTGGTAAGAAAACCCTCCCCAGCCGATGACAGAAACCTTACCGTTCCCCCTGCATTTTCTACCCGTTCCCGGATTCCCCGGATACCATTATTTTCCTGAATAACGTCACAGCCCTTGCCATCATCCCCTATTACCAGTTCAACACTGTTTTCCTGAAAACGGATAATAATCTCTATTTTCGTTCCCTCCGCATACTTTAACGCATTGGTAAGAGATTCCCTTACCGTATCATATATTATCCCGGATAAATGGGAATATTTCTCCGAGTCATTCCCCTGCACCGTTACCGTCACCGGTATCTCCTTCACCTGGTCCGCCAGCTGCATAACACCCTGGGTTACCAGCTCATAGGACTGCTCCCTGCGAAGCTGATTGATAGATTCCCGCAGTTCCCTGATTCCCTGGCTGGTGAGAACCCGTGCCTCTGACAAATAGGTTTCTGCCTTTGCATTTTCTTCATTTTTCACACATAACTCAGCCAGCTTCATGTAGGACTGAATCATGGTAAGGGTATGGCCTGCTGTGTCATGCACCTGCTGGGCGATACGGTTCCGCTCTTTTTCCAGCAGCAGCTTTTCATTGGTAATGGCAAGCTCCCTTTTCAAATCCATAAACTGGTATTTCACCGTGGCAAGCATAACAAAGATAACCGATATTGCAAATCCCAGCGGAGTGATATCAAATGACGACTGAACAAGACCGGTCAGATATATGGCATTAAATAACACCGGCACCAGCACGGATGCCACAACAAGAATTTTTGCCGCCCTTCCATTTCCCTCCCCTGTCGATTCCCGGCTTTTTGCCGTCATATCACGGTATAAAATCACGGCTCCTGTAATGACAAAAGCATAGGTAATAACCACATTTGAATAGAAAAATTGACCATGGATAATTTTATCCGGTGAAAATACAGTATAATACAAGTGGTGCCAGCTATTGGTGAGTACCAGCAGATAGTGAAACATCGACAGCATAACAGGGACATATTTTTTAAATCCTGCCAGCCTGCCCCCTGTATATAATACCGCAAAATAATACCAAAATGCCCCTATAAAGCAAATTCCAATATTTCCAATCCGATAAGCCGCTGTAAGCTCCCATTTCGTCTCAGCCAGCAGCACTAAAATTTGAGAACCGCACCACAGGGCAGCCATTCCCTGGCATACCATATAAACACGATTGCAAAGGGTTCTTTCCCCGCGGAAGAACAGTGCTGCCATACTGGCAAGCACTGCTCCTGTCACAATCAGATAAATCAATCCCAACAAAAACGACATGCTTTTTTCCTCCCATACATTCTATGGCATTTGAAAACCACCGATTCTGCATTACCATACCGAAAGTCCGTTATTTCGCTTCCCTTTCCTTTTTTACGGCAAATCCGACCATAACTACTCCTGCCGCAAACAGATATACCCACCATGCGATATTAAGCCAGAAGTTTCTCGTAATGTACAGCGCTATTAAAATCAATGTTACACTGGCAGCTATGACATATTCCTTATGGTTGCATACTGCTGCCACCAAAAGCATAATCACACAGACGATTCCAAGTATCAGAACATTTCCCAGCTCCCCGCCCATCAGATTGTTTAACAGCAGCACCGCAAGCAGGCAGCAGGTCAGAATAAATTGTACCACTCTTATGCTTTTTTTCTTATCATACCAAATGAAGCCTAAAAGAACAATGCCTATTGCAAACAGAAAACCCGTCCACTCTGCACGATATCCGGCAGGTATATCCAGAAACGGCTGCTTTTGCACCGCCAATTCTCCCGCTGCCAATGCGATAGTCTGCCAGACTGCCTTCGCCCCGGAGCTGCCAGAAAGCTCCGCTATAACCAAAACGGTCAGACTCACCAGCAGATGAAAAGCCATGCCCAGATAATCGTAGTGCTTTGACGCAAACCACATATTTATGCACATTACCATCTGAAGCATTGCAATTCGTTTCAGGGTAAGTTCTGCCTCCTCCATATACGCTCCCGTTTTCCTATTCCTTGCCAGCCAGATAATCAGAGCTGCCGCTAATGCAAAGGTAAATGGATAATATGTTTCATTTAAATCCGAATGCCATCCGGCTATCAGATATGTGAAATGCTGAATATATGTCATAAAGATACCAAAAACCAGCTGGATATAAAGCATCTCTTTCCGCATCAGACAGACCATAATTACCAGATTCAAAACAAATGTCATAAAGATAACAGGGGTGATTTCATTCGTCCATACTAAAATTTCATTCAAAGCGTTCACCACAGTGTAAACCATCCAGAATATACTGATACTGTTTATGACACGATAGATTGTCTGCTGTCTGCCAGCACAGGTAATTCCAGTGGCTGCCACAACGACTATCGCCTGCAGCATTACAATGGCATAAGAATCATTGTCTGCTATATTTGCCCATACAAGAAATGGCAGCCCCACAATTCCATGCACCAGATAGCTTACGCTTACAGCTATATCCAGACCGGTTTTTTCAGTAAAATGCTTTTTCCTGTAATAATCCAGACCTGCCAACACTAATATGTATCCGGCTAAAATCAGGGTAAATACCTGTATGCCGCACTCCGTTGCCACTCCCATGCATAAAAGCATACAGTCTCCAAGCGCCACGCTGATACTGAAATCAATCCCTTTCTTTTTCAAAACCACTCTGATTACTGTGGGTATAAGCATCACTCCAACTGCACATAGCATTTTTACAGCATTCATCTGCTGAAGCGTCCACTGCATATCCGGCTGCATCACTCCCGATTCTGCTGTGTGGACTCCCCCAAGCAAAGAAAGGGTAAAAAAGCCTGTAAATGCCACTCCCAGATAGTAAAGGCCTGCCTCTGTTTTTCTGAGCCTTGCTCCCTTTGCCACAGCCTGGGAACCTGCAAACAGTCCTGCTGCCGCCGATAGCAGGCAAAGCTGCTTTACTGATTCCGGCAGATATTTCCACGCTGTGGATACAAAAATGCTGCCTGCCACCATAATGAAAATTACTCCTACCACCATCAAAAATGTAGAAATGTGATTTCTTTCCATAATAAACACCTCTTCCTCTAAAATATAACTGTCTTCCATCACTATTTTCTCTGATGATTACATTATAAGAAGAAGCCTTCTACCTGGCAGGTGTCATTTGTCACAATATAAAGAAAAACAGACAGTGACAAATGTCACTATCTGCAAAAATCAATCACACACTTTTCTGTTATCCCACCCGCTTCAGGCACAGGTGTATATATCCCGCCTCAATTCCTTTGCAACCATTACTACTGACACGACGGCTGCCAGACAATCCGCAACGGGTCCGGCATACATAACGCCGTCAATTCCCATAAATAACGGGAACAAAATTACCAGCGGAAGAAGGAATATAATCTGTCTGGTCAATGCCAGGAAGCTTCCCCGTTTCGGCTTGCCTATGGCGGTAAAAAAATTGGAGGTAATAGGCTGCATAAAATTCACAAAGGTAAAAAACAAAAAGATGTGAAAATAGTTGATTGCAAACTGGAAATATTCCTGTGAGCCATCTCCAAAAATAGATATAATCTGCCTTGGACAAAGCTGGAACATCAAAAATGCCGCCACAGCCAGCACCGCTCCACAGCCGATTGCCTTTAAATAAGCTTCCCTGACACGGTTATATTTTTTTGCTCCATAGTTAAAGCTTGCAATTGGCTGCAGGCCCTGGGAAATCCCAATTACAAATGCCATAAATACCATATTCACCTTTGTTATAATTCCAACGCAGGCAATTGGAATGGATTCGCCATACACGGATTTTGCCCCGTAATATTTCAGGGATTTGTTCATAATAATCTGTACTATCATCATTGCAAGCTGGTTACTGCAGGGCGCCATTCCCAGTGAAGCAATACGTCCAACATTTTCTGCCCTTATCCTTAAATGCTGTTTTTCTATCCTTACGGTTTTGCAATGTGACAGATACCAGATTGCCATACCGCCGGAAATAAACTGACCGATAATTGTGGCAAATGCCGCGCCGGACATTCCCCAGTCGAAGCCAAATACAAAGATTGCATCTAAAATTGTGTTGACTATGGCGCCGGTGAGATTGCAGAGCATGGCAATCTGCGGTCTGCCATCTGCACGAATCAGATGTCCTCCCCCGGTTGACAAAATCAGGAACGGAAATCCGATGGATGTAATTCTGGTATATTCCATGGCATAGCTGAGCACATTGTCCGGTGAGCCAAAAAACCGCAGCATGGGTTCTAAAAAAATCTGGGTAATGATACAGAGTACCGCTCCGCATCCAAAAAGCATAACGGCTGCGTTTCCGAGATAGTAAACAGCCCTCTTCCGGTCTCCGCTTCCCATGGTAATATTAAATGCGGATGCACCGCCAATGCCAAACAGCAGGGCGATTGCCACACATGAGGTAGACAGTGGAAATGCTATATTCGTGGCAGCATTACCCAGCTCTCCAACTCTCTGACCGATAAAAAACTGGTCCACAATATTATACAGGGAACCTACCAGCATAGAAATAATGCTGGGTACAGCAAACCGGTAAAGCAGCTTATTAATTTTCTCTTCCCCAAGAGAATTATTTGCCCCTTTCATTTCCTTTTTCTCTGTTATGGTTTTACTCCCGTCAACCGGTTCCGTATCTTTTTCTATTATATTCATGTTACACTTTCCTCTTTCCTTCAAAGTACCGGTTCAGTATAACACATTTCTCTTTTTATTTCCAAATATAATACCTGTTAACTACAGTATTTTCATTGTATTGGAATGTCCTTACATTTTACCGGATATACGAGACCATCTTTCTGGAAATATACATATTCCTTTACATCCCTTTGTGTGGTATACTTCAATGCCTTCTTTACTGTCTGCGTAATCTCTTCTGTGTTAAAGGGCTTTCCAATAAAACCATAGCAATGCAAATCCCTGTAAGCCTCTTCTTCAAAATCCATTCTCTCCGTTATAAATATTACCGGTGTAAATAAATATTTCTCTATTTTACGGATTTCACCCACCAAATCCATTCCGGAAACATCCTCTGCATTCCCGGAATCTAAGGTGACATTGCACAAAAACACATCTATCACCTGGTTAGATAATATGTCTGACGCAGCGTCCGCATTTGTCACTGCGCAGACCCATACATCTTTATCAATCGCCCTTACCAGCTCCTCTAACCTGTGCAGCTGTTCCACATTATTCTCTACAATTAAAACCCTTTTGCTCATCTCGTATCACCACACTTTATATTGATTTAGAAATTCATATTTTTTATTATACAATAACATTTATAAATGTTAAATATTTTATACTTAATGTTTAACAGCAAGTATTACTCCATGTTCAAACGTTTTATTTCTTCCGCTACAATATTTTTAGTTGAGATAACGAAACGTAAATGCTATAATAGAAAAGTCTCTTTTATCTGCAAACCCTGAGCATAAAGAGATTTCAGCCGAATAGATTTGTACAGAAGCAAAATTATTGGGCTTATCATTTATAAAAATATGGACAGAGGAGAAAAAAGATGGGGAATTATTTTAATCCAGAGATTGAAACAATGCCAGTAGAAGAAATTAAGAAGCTCCAGAGTGAGCGGCTGGCGGAACAGGTAAAGCATGTTTACAAAAATGTGAAGTTTTACCATGACAAAATGGATGAAGCAGGCGTTACACCTGATGATATTCACGGAATTGAGGACTTACATAAGCTTCCATTTATCAACAAGGATGACTTACGTGACCAGTATCCATATGGTCTTGTGGGTGTACCACTCTCTGAATGTGTCCGCATTCAGTCAACCAGTGGAACAACCGGACGCAGGGTGGTTGCCTTTTATACCCAGGAGGATTTGGACATCTGGGATACCTGCTGTGCCCGTGCAATTGTTGCCGCAGGCGGAACAAAGGATGACGTGGTACATGTCAGCTATGGCTATGGACTCTTCACCGGTGGTCCTGGATTAAACGGCGGTTCCCATAAGGTTGGATGTCTCACCCTTCCGATGTCCTCCGGTAACACGGAGCGTCAGATTCAGTTTATGACAGACCTGGGTTCTACTATACTCTGTTGTACACCATCCTATGCGGCTTATCTCGGTGAAAGTATTGCCGAGAGCGGTGTGAAAGACCAGATAAAGCTGAAAGCCGGTATTTTTGGTGCAGAAGCATGGACAGAGGAAATGCGCCACAACATTGAACAGTCTCTAGGTATCAAGGCTTACGATATTTATGGATTAACAGAGATTACCGGTCCTGGTGTATCCTTTGAGTGTGAAGAACAGAGGGGTATGCACATCAACGAGGACCATTTCATTGCGGAAATTATTAATCCAAAAACAGGAGAGGTCTTACCGGAGGGTGAAAAGGGTGAATTGGTATTCTCCTGCATTACGAAGAAAGGATTTCCACTTCTTCGCTACCGTACCCGTGATATCTGTGTTTTGTCCCGGGAAAAATGTTCCTGCGGACGTACCCATATCCGCATGAGCAAACCTCTTGGACGCAGTGACGATATGATGGTTGTAAAGGGAGTAAATGTATTCCCTTCCCAAATCGAGACTGTTTTGTTAAACAAAGGATATGAGGCAAATTACCAGTTGACTGTTGACCGTGTTGGCAACAACGACACCATTGCCTGTGATATCGAATGGCTGCCAGACAATCCACCGGCAGATGACGCAGATAAGGCTGCCAGAGAAAAGAAGCTTGTGTCTGCATTAAAATCCATGCTGGGTATTGTTGTAGAGGTTCATCTGGTGGCTCCTAAAACCATTCCGAGAAGCGAGGGCAAGGCTGTCCGGGTTATTGATAAGCGGTCCCTGTTTGAGGAGAGCCAGTTTACAAAATAGAAATGACACTGAAATAAATCTAAAAAGAGCATCCCCATCCGAATCAATATTTTACCATTTTGATTTTGGGATGGGATGTTCTTTTTCCCAAATATTTGCATTTTACCTGCCGAGATATTTCATGGCATACCAGAGCACATAGTCCTCATCGTCATCAAACATCATCTTTACCGCTTTTTCATCAAATGGAATCTGTATATCCAGAGGAACCGTGGCTTCCCTGCTATCATCTGTATCCACAAATACCGTGCCATCCTCCTGAAGCAGCAGCACCGAAGAATAACATAAATATCCATAATCAAACTGGACACTGCTGATTCCCTGGGCAGAGCAATTAGAATGGGTTAATCCCATTACTGTTACGTTTGGAAATGCACTGGCAAGCTGGGTAAAATGATCCCCTGCACTGACCGTTTGTGCATTTACCAGGATAATAATATTTCCATGTGCCCACAGATTTTCTCCCTGATAGGTCTCACATTCTCCCACCTCCCAGGTGCCCGGTTCGGCACCCTTTTTATATTGTAAGCTCTTCATGTCGAGCACTCCGTCATAGGCATATACATGCTCTCCCTCCGGAGCAATCAGCTTTACAATATGCTCCACATAAGAACCGGAGCCTCCACCGTTGCTTCGCAAATCAAAAATAAGATTTGTAACCCCTGCCTCCTTTAATGCAAGAAGCTTTTCACGTATCTCTTCTTCCATCTCATTAAAATTTTCCTTCGCATCATAACTCATGAACCGCATACGCATTAATGCTGTCTTATCATCTATATTTTTCCACTCAAGATTGGAAATTTCCACACCCCTGTTCAATATCTCCATGCTTTTTTCCCAACGGTCTGCATAAGCCCCAAGCTTATCTACCGTAATGGTCTGCTCCATTCCACTGTCATCCACATAGCAAATGGTAACACGGTCACCCCCCATTCCGGCAATAGCAAGAGGGCTGTAAAATGCTTCATTTTCCTTACTTGCATAATTTTGAAGCTTCGCAGCTGTTTCCTTCGCCTGTGAAGCCGCCTCCTCAATTGGCATTCCATCCCACGCAGTAATCACCGTTCCGTTATGGATTCCAGCCTCCGATATGGCACTGCCCGCTCCCACATTCACTGCTACTGTCTGCCCATTTGCAAGGGTCATCAAGGATAAGCCATAATCATTCCCACAAGTCTGCTGGGATGCCTGTTTTGCCACATTCTCATCACGGGGGCTATATGCCACATGTCCGTCATGAAACTCCATGGCAAAGGCATTCCATGCCAGGCAGTCTGCAACCGCATCATGGTTTTTATCTGCCTCTTCAAACTGTGGCAGATAGGTTTCATAGAGTGCATCCCAGTCAATTCCTTTATGCTCTGTCAGTGCATAGTGAGCCTTCATTTCTGCAAAGCCATTTTTGAAATCCTGCACATAATCCGGTGCCCGGTAGCCCTTATATACATTACAGATAACGGCTGTAAGCAGGAGTGCTGCTCCGCAAATCCCACATGCCGTTTTCCTGATTTTTACAGAATCCCTCACAAAGCCTGACAGCAGCACTACCGTTCCAAGATATGCCGGCAGCATGGATTTTTCAAACCCGAAGCCTGCGATTGCAAAGAGGCAGATTACCAGAGGAACTGCATAACAAAGCCTCCATTGCGGGCTCAGTGCTTTTGCGGCATAACCGGCAAGTATATAAAGTCCAGCCACAAACACAAGCTCTAATATTATAAATGCCAAATCCTCATATAGCATAATGCACCTCCCTAATTCAAATCATCCTTTTCAAAATACAGGTATCCAAGTATTAAAAACAGACCCCCAATCAGAATCGAAGCCAGAACCGTGCCCGCCACATCTCCTGCCGGAAGTGCCGCATCATATACCATAATTTCCTTTTCTCCTGCCAGTGTATAGGTACCCCAGGATGTAAAATCAAACAGCATATGTAAATTTCCAGTTCCCAGAAAGAGTAAATTCCCTGCCCCGAACAGCTCTATCCATATATCTCCCGCCATGGAAACAACAAATCCCAAAGCCATTACAATATAGGAATTTTTTACAATATAGCTTATAAACACAAACTCGCAAATCAGTCTTAAAACCGGAAAAACAGACAGCATATAGCGTAGGAATACATCCCATGCACTCACCTCATCCCCCCATCCATTCATTATGCAGGCAGCGGCAATTGGCACTATATTTAATAGTATGGTTCCGGCTGTTCCAATCAACAGACTTAACACTGCCCTGCCAAAAAAAAGCTCCCTTCGCAGATGCCCGCTCATCAGTTCATAATTGACCGTCTTATCTATAAAATCCTCTCCACAGATAATCCCGGTAAACATCAGCCCAAATATGAGAGCAACAGACATCACATATCCGCCGTTTTCAGCCACATAGCATCCGGCTGTAACTGTCTTAGAAGAAAAGCCTATTTCTCCCATCAGTGTTGTACACTGCATAAATGCCAAAACTACAAATATCACATAATTTAATTTATTTCTTTTCAGCTGGTAAAGCTGTGCTTTCATTATCTGTCTCATGCCACACCTTCCTTTGCTATTTTGTATTAATCTCTCAATTCATATCCTGGTTTTTGAACACCACATATCCGACAGCCAGACATGCACCCCCTGCCAGCAGAGATACCAGAATAGTACCCATTATCAAAGAGGCATCCATTCCAGTCATATATACCGGAATATTCTCTCCGCCTATATATTCAAGCTTAAAGTTACTAAAACCAATTACCTCTCTCATGTTTGTAATCACCAGCTGTACCGTTAATACCCTATCCGTAAGTTCCTCATAAACCGTAATTCCAATCATGGACGCAGCAAAGAATACCCACCCGGCAAGCATTGCCTTATAGCAATCCCTTAGTAAAAAAGCCAGCATTGCAAACTCGCAAATCAGGCGAAGCATCGGAAACAGGAAAAGCACACAGCAAATTGCCGCTTCACCCGGATTCATACTATCTCCCCATCCATTTATCGCGGTAATCCCTAAAACCGGAAGCGCAAGCATTGCAATACCGCTGCCGAGCCCCCAAATTACACTCATAATCACTCTGCCAAAATAAACCTCCGCTCTGGAATGTCCCGCTAAGATTTCATAATTCATAGTCTTATCACCGGCATCCCAGCCGCAGATTCTGGAAACCAGTATCACTAACACCATTCCTAAACAGATTGGAAGCACGTAGCCAAGCTGTGCCATAAAAAGACTGCCGGACAACTCACTGATATCAAAATCCATTAAAATCGCCCCCGCCGGCAGTAACAATCCGGCCAGCAATACCAAAATGACAAGATTGTCACCCTTAGTTTGATAATTTTGTGCTTTCATTATGTTCCACATTCTGCTCACCTACCATATCCATATAATACTGCTCCAAGTTCGCCTCTCTCATGCCAAGAGAAAGAGGAATCACACCACCCTCATATAACGCCTTGGAAACCTCCCTGATATCCTCCAAATGCTCATAAAGGCGGATACTTCCATCCTCTTCTACATCACATTCTGTTACGCCGAGGTGGTTTTGCAATATAGCTAACGCCATAGCATCATTATCCGTATGGATATGATAATGCTCCCTGCAAAGCTTTTTTAGCGCATCTGCAGATACAGACTGAACCAGCTCTCCGTGATGAAGGAAGATGTAATCCGTACAAAGCAGGGATAATTCACTTAAAATGTGGGAGGAAATAATAATTGTGATATGCTCCTCTTTATTCAGCTTTAAGAGCAGCTCCCGGATTTCCACAATCCCTTCAGGGTCTAATCCATTCACCGGCTCGTCTAACACCATAATCTCCGGTTTTGTAAGCAATGCATTGGCGATTCCCAGACGCTGACGCATACCAAGGGAAAAATTCTTTACGTATTTCTTACCGGTATCCGCAAGTCCCACAATCTCTAACACCTCATCTACACGGTGCTTATCCGGAATCCCCTTTTGCAGTCTCTGCTTTTCCAGGTTTTCCTTTGCAGACATTTTCTCCTTTGCATAAGGTGTCTCAATCATAAAGCTCATACGGCTTCTTGCCTTCGCAAGACCCTTTTCTGTCTCCTCACCATAGATGGAAATGCTGCCATTCGTTGGAAGCACCAGCCCCCCTAACATTTTCATAATCGTTGTCTTACCGGCACCGTTTGGACCTATAAGACCGCATATCATTCCCTCCCTAATCTGAAAGGAGGCTCCTTTCACAGCCTTTTGCTTCATATACTGTTTTTCTAATCCCTTTACATCAATTAAAACCTCTGACATCATATCCTCCTTCTATATGAATCTATTCGGTAATTGCGAAACTCAAATATCTGATATCTATAATAAAAAAGAAATTTAAAGAATTTCTTAAATCTTGAAAAATTCCTTAAATTTCCTGGTTAACCATATTATTATCCCTTTATATAACACTGAATTCCAATAGTCAATTCATCCGCTTCCTTCTTTGCAAACACCTCTGCCCCCTGCTTGTCAGCCAAAAGCTTTACAATATAAAGTCCCAGCCCTGCCCCGGAACCCTGCCTTGCCTGATTCCCCCGGTAGGTGCGCTCAAATAAATGCTTCACATCCAGATTCGTACCTGCCTGCAGCTCGTTTGAAAATGTAATCTGGCACACCGCTTTTTCATCGACTTCCAAAACCTCCATAGACAGACGAAACGAATCCCATGCATATTTTATCACATTATTCAGCAAATTACTGAGCATCCGTGAAAACATCTGCTCATTCAATGACACTATAACGCTTTTCTCCGGAAGCTGTATATCCGGCACAAGCCGGTGCGCTCTGATTACCGCCTCATGGTCCACAACAAACTGCACCAGCAGCCTGGTAACATCCACATCCGAAAGTGCCACTGGTATATTATCACTTTCAAGCACTGACATCTCAAAAAAGTCATCTACCATATTTTTCAAGGTCTCCGTCTTATCCCGGCAAATAGACAGATAGCCTTTGTCTGTTTCACTCATGGAGCCATCCCGGTCCATCATTTGCAGATTTCCCTTTATCACCGTAAGCGGTGTCCGCAGATCATGGGCAATGTCCGAAACAGACTGCTTAAGCCTTCCTTCTGACTGTTCTGCCTGAAGCTTTAACTGCTTCTGGTAATCCAGATTACGGTTCATCTCTGCAGCCAGTTCTGTTAAATCCCTGTCAAATAAAGATACCCGGAGCTGACGGTTATAAGACCTTTCTCTCGTTAAAAAAAGCTCCTTTTGGAAGCTTTTCATTTCCTTCTTCATGGAAAAAATGTATATCAATAACACGGTACAAAGGAAAAGCAATATCATACTAATACCCATCCACATTTTACCTGTCCCCCTTTGTCTCGCTCCTTAACCGGTATCCGATTCCCCACACCGTTTCAATATAGTCATGTCCTGTTGCTTTTTTTAACTTGCTCCTCAGATTACTGACATGTACATTGATGGTATTATCCTCATAATAATAGGTATTCTGCCATACTGACTCATACAAATTCGCTTTCGTAAATGTCTTTGTGGGCTGCTCCAAAAAAAGCTTAAGCAGCTGCATTTCTTTGGAAGTAAGCGAAATATTTTTTCCCTGATATTCCACCCGGTGTTCCTCCAAAGCCATCCGCAGCTTTCCACAAACCAGAAAATCCTTGCCTCCATCTGCATTTTGCTCCTTTGCTTTTCCGGACACACCGCTTCTTCGCAGTACCACTTCCATCCGCACTAACACTTCGTCCAAATCAAAGGGCTTCAATATATAATCATCTGCCCCCATGCGAAGCACCTCCAATCGGGTATCCATACCAGATTTGGCAGACAGGCAGATAACCGGCGTATCCGCATGAGTCCGGAGCTCTTCAATGAGACTATCACCACTCTTATAGGGCAGCATTAAATCCATTAAAATAATGCTGTATTCTTTGTTCCTCAAAAGAAAGGACGCCTCTCGCCCATCATAGGCACACTCTGCCTCATAGCCGTGCTCGTTAAGAAATGTTACCAGCATATCACTTATCTCTTTACAATCCTCCACAATTAAGACGCTTCCATTATTCATGCTGTCCTCCGCCATATAATATATCAACTGCTGCTGCATTTATCCTATCAAAATTGCAAAAAATCGTCAATCCGATGTTTTTGATACTTTTTCATCTTATATGACTTTAACATCCATCCTGCTTTCACTTCATACTTCTTTATTGGCTTCCCCCTCAATTGTTACCCCCTTATTGCGCTTGTGTCTTCCTTGCCTTTTCTATAGGTTTCTCATACGCTGATGCTTTTGGTAATTCCATTTTCTCATCTTCCATGCACATACCTCTAACACTGATTACATCTCTATCCATCTCCACTCCATTTGGAAATGATTCACCTTAAATATACTGTTTTCATGCAACTATCTGTCCTTAAGCAAAGATATTAATAAGCGCTGTCCAAAGCAAACCAAATACGGGAAAGCCTGCCTAATAGAATAAAAAGGAATTTTAAGCAATAAAAAAGACTCTCTCCTGGTTTTCACTTGAAAAGTGTCCTTTCGATACAAAATTCTATAAAATGTTTTTTGCTTTACAATAAGTGCATCTGTTTTAGGCTTTCCTATTCACTCACACAATTCGGTATCCTGCATCAGCCAGAAGCTGCAGTGCTTCAAAGATTTTTTCTTCCTTAACAAATACATAATCTGTATTATATGTGGATACTACAAAAATTCCTATGTTGTTTTTAGCCAACAAAGCAGCTATTTTAGAGAGAACCCCAATTAATGAAAAGTCTAAAATTCCCTGAATTCTAAATGCTTTCCAGCCATTTTCCTGTTCAATAACATTGTCCGGGACATTCTCCGTACGACAAACCAGTGATTTTTCTTCATCCGTTTTTCCTATAAAACAATACTCATCATCCATATTTACCAGCATATAGTCTTTCACCTTACATACTGTAAAATCATAATCTATTTTCTTTATTTCCATCTCTTTTTTCCTTATTAAATCTAAATTTACCTGTTTACAATCCAGAGAATGTGCTTCGGCTTCGCCAGACACACGTAAAAAGGCTCAACCCCTTGTAAACAAAGGGCTGAGCCAATTAAGTCAATTGATACTCAAAAAGTATTTAATTACTCAATGATAGAAGCCACACGACCAGAACCTACTGTTCTACCACCCTCACGGATAGCGAATGTAAGACCCTGCTCCATAGCTACTGGGTGGATTAACTCGATAGTCATCTCTACGTTATCACCAGGCATACACATCTCTGTACCAGCTGGTAACTCACAAACACCAGTTACGTCTGTTGTTCTGAAGTAGAACTGTGGACGGTAGTTGTTAAAGAAAGGTGTATGACGTCCACCCTCGTCCTTAGTTAAAACGTAAACCTGCGCTGTAAACTTCTTGTGGCACTTAACAGTACCTGGCTTAGCTACAACCTGACCACGAACGATATCAGTTCTCTGAATACCACGAAGTAAAGCACCGATGTTATCACCAGCCTGAGCCTCATCTAATAACTTACGGAACATCTCGATACCAGTTACAACAGTCTTCTGTGTCTCTTCCTTAACACCGATGATTTCAACTTCATCATTAAGATGTAACACACCACGCTCTACTCTACCAGTAGCAACAGTACCACGACCAGTAATTGTAAATACGTCCTCTACAGGCATTAAGAATGGCTGGTCAGTTGCACGCTGTGGATCTGGGATATACTCATCTACAGTGCTCATTAACTCAAGAATCTTGTCGCCCCACTCGCTTGTAGGATCCTCAAGAGCCTTAAGAGCAGAACCTTTAATGATAGGACAATCAGAGAATTCATACTCCTCTAACTGCTCTGTTACTTCCATCTCTACTAACTCGATTAACTCTTCGTCATCTACCATATCACACTTATTTAAGAATACTACGATATAAGGTACACCTACCTGACGAGATAATAAGATATGCTCCTTTGTCTGAGCCATAACACCGTCAGTAGCAGCTACTACAAGGATAG
This sequence comes from bacterium, assembly GCA_037301995.1. Classification (GTDB taxonomy): domain Bacteria; phylum Bacillota; class Clostridia; order Lachnospirales; family Lachnospiraceae; genus CAG-590. The sequence goes on from JAXVOW010000181.1 coordinate 18,162, forward strand.
CACCATCCATCTGAGCAGCACCAGTAATCATGTTCTTAACGTAGTCAGCATGTCCTGGACAGTCAACGTGTGCGTAATGTCTCTTCTCTGTCTCATACTCAACGTGAGCAGTAGAAATTGTAATACCTCTTTCTCTCTCTTCTGGAGCCTTATCGATATTCTCGAATGCAACAGCCTCACCAGTACCTAATCTCTCATGAAGAGTTTTTGTAATAGCTGCTGTTAAAGTAGTTTTACCATGATCAACGTGTCCAATTGTACCAATGTTACAATGTGGTTTGGTTCTTTCAAACTTAGCTTTTGACATTTTTTATATTCCTCCTTAATTTTCGCCTCATGGGCTTTTAATCGCTAATACTGATTATATTAGAAACCTCTGATATTTTCAAGTATTTTCTTTTTATATTTGTTGACAGGATATTTTCCTGCTAATTTTGACTAGTTACCCTTCTTAGCGTTGATAACTTTGTCCTGTACAGACTTTGGAGCCTGCTCATACTTCTCAAAGAACATTGAGTAGTTACCACGACCCTGTGTAGAAGAACGTAACTCTGTTGAGTATCCGAACATCTCTGCAAGTGGTACTAATGCACGTACAATCTTACCACCACCAAGGTCATCCATGCTCTGAATCTGTCCACGCTTTGCGTTTAAGCTTCCGATTACATCACCCATATACTCCTCAGGCATTGTAACTTCTACCTTCATAATAGGCTCAAGTAATACTGGAGCTGCTTTCTGCATAGCTTCCTTAAATGCCATAGAACCGGCAATGTGGAATGCCATTTCATTCGAGTCAACTTCATGGTAAGAACCATCATATACATTAGCGTAAATACCAACAACAGGGAATCCTGCCAAGATACCAGCCTTTGTAGCTTCCTCGATACCTTCGCCGACAGCCGGGATGTATTCCTTCGGAATTGCACCACCAACTACGCTGGACTCAAACTTAAATAATTCTTCACCGTTTGCATCCATCGGCTCGAATTTAACTTTACAGTGACCATACTGACCACGACCACCTGACTGCTTAGCATACTTGCTATCTACATCAACAGCCTTGGTAATTGTCTCCTTGTAAGCAACCTGAGGTGCACCAACGTTTGCCTCAACCTTAAACTCACGAAGCAGACGGTCTACAATAACCTCCAAGTGAAGCTCACCCATACCAGCAATAATGGTCTGACCAGTTTCCTGATTGGTATGAGCACGGAAGGTAGGATCCTCTTCTGCCAATTTTGCAAGAGCCTCGCCCATCTTACCCTGGTCATTCTTTGTCTTAGGCTCGATAGCAAGCTCGATAACTGGCTCTGGGAATTCCATAGACTCAAGGATTACTGGATGCTGCTCGTCACAGATTGTATCACCAGTTGATGTAAACTTAAATCCTACAGCAGCAGCAATATCTCCGGAATAAACCTTCGTAATCTCTGTACGGTTGTTCGCATGCATCTGCACAATACGTCCAATACGCTCTTTTTTATTCTTTGTAGCATTTAATACGTATGAACCGGAATTACAGGTACCGGAATACACACGGAAGAATGCTAACTTACCTACAAATGGGTCAGCCATAATCTTAAATGCTAATGCTGAAAATGGCTCGTCATCAGATGACTTACGAGTTACCTCATTTCCATCCTCATCTACACCAGTAATGTCTGGTACATCAGTAGGAGCTGGCATATACTCGATAACACCATCTAACATCTTCTGAACACCTTTGTTCTTGTATGCTGAACCACAGAATACAGGAACTGCCTCATTTGCAATTGTACCTTTACGAAGTGCCTTCTTCATATCATCAATGGATGGCTCTTCACCTTCAAGGTACTGCATCATAAGGTCATCATCTAACTCACAGCACTTCTCAACAAGATTCTCATGCCATTTGTCAGCTAACTCCTTCAAATCAGCAGGAATCTCTGTGATTTCAATATCTTCACCCTTATCATCTTTATAATAGTATGCTTCCATCTCGAACAAATCGATTAATCCAGCAAACTCATCCTCTGCACCGATTGGAATCTGTACAGGAACTGCATTCTTACCAAGACGGTCAATGATGGTCTGTACAGACATGAAGAAATCTGCACCCATTTTATCCATCTTGTTAATAAATGCCATACGTGGAACATTATAAGTGTCAGCCTGACGCCATACATTCTCTGACTGTGGCTCAACACCTGCTTTTGCATCAAATACACCAACAGCTCCATCTAATACACGAAGAGAACGCTCTACCTCAACGGTAAAGTCTACGTGTCCCGGAGTATCGATAATATTGATACGATGCTCTAAAGCACCTTGCTTTGGCTTATGATGATCCTCAAGTGTCCAGTGACAGGTTGTAGCTGCAGATGTGATTGTGATACCACGTTCCTGCTCCTGCTCCATCCAGTCCATGGTAGCTGCACCTTCATGAGTCTCACCAATCTTATAATTAACACCGGTATAATATAAGATACGCTCTGTCAGAGTGGTTTTACCCGCATCAATATGAGCCATAATACCGATATTTCTGGTTCTATCTAATGGATATTCTCTTCCAGCCAAGATTTTTTCCTCCTTAATTTTGTATATGCACGCTTTCACACCAAACTCAATCTTCCCTTGATTTCGTTAAGTGTTCAATGCCTAGAATCTGTAATGTGCAAATGCCTTGTTTGCCTCTGCCATCTTGTGCATATCCTCTTTCTTCTTTACTGCTGCTCCAGTATTATTAGCAGCATCAAGTAACTCTTTCGCTAATCTCTCTTCCATAGTCTTCTCAGACCTTGCACGAGAATAGGTTGTTAACCAGCGAAGAGCTAATGCCTGTCTTCTATCAGGTCTTACATCAATCGGTACCTGATAAGTAGCACCACCGATACGTCTTGCCTTTACCTCAAGAACCGGCATAATGTTGTTAAGCGCCTCTTCAAATACTTCCAAAGCAGGCTTGCCTGTCTCATTGGCAACACGCTCAAATGCGCCGTATACAATCTTCTGGGCTACACCCTTCTTACCATCTAACATAATGTTATTGATAAGCTTGGTAACCACTTTGCTATTATAAATTGGATCCGCTAATACGTCTCTCTTTTGAATATGTCCTTTACGTGGCACGGTACTTCCCTCCTGTTAAAATTTTTACTAAGCTGATATCCAATCAGCTTAAAGGTACTCATTGTTCCTCTTGTAGTCCTGTTGCCGGACTGCTTTAGGAACCTTGTTCGTGCAGGTGTTGCATATCTTTCTATTGTAATCTACATGAAAAACATTGCCATTACCAGCACTATTAATTTGTTTGACTTACTGTCTCCTGAATCTGTATCATAAGATACCTGTCGCACTCTGCTAAATTCAGATTTCGCTTCGCTCATCCTCATTAAGTATCGGGATGGGCTTTCAATGCCGTCATCTTCTAAGCTCGCTTCGCTCGCTAAGTGCGATGACAGGGCTACGACTAAGTTCAAGCTTCGACTATGTCTCGCTTTCACTAAGTTCTCTGATGCATCCACTCCACTAAGGCTTGCTCTGCTCGCCAAGTGTCGGGATGGGCTTTCATACTAAATTCGGACAGCGTTTCACTTGTCCTCATTAAGTATTCAATGCCTATTTAGCGTCCTTAGGTCTCTTTGCGCCGTACTTAGAACGAGCCTGACGTCTCTTTGCAACGCCTGCTGTATCCAAAGTACCACGAATGATATGATATCTGGTACCTGGTAAGTCCTTTACTCTACCACCACGGATAAGAACAACACTATGCTCCTGAAGGTTGTGACCTTCACCTGGGATATAGCTGGTAACTTCGATACCGTTAGATAAACGTACTCTGGCAATCTTTCTAAGAGCTGAGTTAGGTTTCTTAGGAGTAGCTGTCTTAACTGCGGTACAAACACCACGCTTCTGTGGAGCAGCGGCATCCGTAGGTCTCTTCTGTAAAGAGTTATAACCCTTCTGAAGAGCTGGTGCAGTAGACTTTTTCTCTACAGTCTGTCTTCCCTTTCTAACTAACTGGTTAAAAGTTGGCATGTTTTTCACCTCCTGTTTGTAATATTGATGGGATTCATGCTTGCTAATGAACCGAATCCTCTTTTTGGGCGCACGAATACATCTAAAATTCACGCACACTTTGTCATTATAGCTATATCATTCTCTAGTGTCAAGGGATTTTTCAAAAAGTTTGGACATTATATTATTGACACAATCTGTAGTACTATACATTTCGGTTTTGATGTTACATTTTTGATACATTCTAATTACAAATTCTATGCATCACATCTCTATGTTAAATACAGGTTATGAACAAAAATCCAAAAAATACAAAAATATATGCAATGCAGCACAACAGGAGAACCAAATGCCAACATTATTTATAGACAAAACCTTATTAAAAAATAATATAGAAATAACAAAGCAGCTTGCCGGAGAATCCCATATAATCGGTGTCGTAAAGGGAAATGGTTATGGTTTAGGACTTTGTTCCTATGCCCATATATTAGTAGAGTCCGGAATTGAAATATTAGCAGTAACAGAGCTTGATGATGCCATACGTCTTCGCAATTCCGGCATTCATTGCGACATTCTTATGCTTTCACCTCTCTATCAGAAAGAGGATATCAAAACAGCTTTAAGCCTGTCTCTCATTCTCTGTATTACCTCTTACGAATGTGGAGAGATTGCAGAGCAGACAGCAGCTAAGCTGTCCACCTACGGAAGAGCGCATATCTGCATTGATACCGGACTTGGCCGCCACGGCTTCCCGAATACACATGTAAAAGACATCATTTATACAGTGCAGCATATGAAGCACATTTGTGTGACTGGCATCTACTCCCATTTCTTTGCTTCTGCCTGCCGGAAACCAAAGCATACCGCAGAGCAGCTTGAACGCTTTCTCTCTCTTTGTGAAGCTTTAGAAAAAGAAAGTATCTTCATTGGCTTCCGGCATATTGCCGCATCCTGCGCCTTGCTCCGCTATCCGGAAACCCGGTTAGACGCTGTGCGGATTGGTTCCGCATTTTTGGGCAGACTTCCCATGAAGGACCAGTGGGGCTACAAGCCGGTAGGACTTTTGGAAGCCTCCATTTCCGATATTCATACATTGCCACCGGGACATAACATCGGCTATGGTCAGACCTTTATTACTACTAAAAAGACCACTGTTGCCATAGTTCCGGTTGGCTACTCCCACGGACTTGGAGTTAAACGTGGAAACGATTGTCCCGGTCTGACCAGGCTGCCCAGATTTATTGGTTCCTTAATCAAAAATACCCTGTTTCCCAAAAAGCTATATGGTTTTTATAAAGAAAACAAACTTCCGGTACTTGGAAAAATCGGTATGACCTGTGTGATTCTTGATGTCACAGAGGTAGAAATACATATCGGGGATACCATTTTGCTGCCTGTCAACCCCATATATGTAGACAGCAGTATCCCCCGAAGATATTAAATTCCTCTGTATCAAAGCCTGAATTTTACATATTAATTTTGCCTTAATGCCTCTATCGGGCTTAGCTTCGCTGCTTTCCTTGCCGGATATATTCCAAAAAACAGCCCCACTGCAGATGAAAATGCAGAAGCCAGCAATATGGTGCTTAGCTTTAAAACAGGGGCAAATTTCATGGTTGGCACTGCCATTCCAATAATTCCAGCAATAAGCCATGCACCAAGAATTCCTAATACAATCCCTATCAATCCGCCAATCAGTGTTATAAATGCAGATTCAGCAAGAAACTGAAAGGTTATGGAGCCGGTCTTTGCCCCCAATGCCTTCCGGATACCAATTTCTCTGGTTCGTTCTGTTACCGATGCCAGCATAATATTCATTACTCCAATACCTCCAACCAGCAGAGATACCGAAGCTACAAACGCCACAAATATAGTAATCACATTAATCACATTATTAATCTGTTCCATCATATCATCAAAGCTGTCATATATATATACCTGCTTACCCTTACAATGATGCTTTGTTTCCAGATAATCAACAATATCATCACAAAGCTTTTGGGAATCCACATCATCCTCTTTTAACACATAAAAATCTGAAATATCATTATCCATATCCATCCCCAGCGTTGTGGCAAACACCTCCGGTGGCAAAATCACCTGCACCGACGGGTCCGCATACATAGAGAAAATGGTGGTACTGTCTTCTGATTCTGTGACACCAATTACCGTAACCGTTATATCAAACATGTCGTATAAGGTAATGGTTATATCCATTCCCACCACATTGGCAGACCCGAACAGGCTCATGGCATCATCCTCACTGATAACACAGACAGGCTTGCCATCCTCTGCCTCCCTCTCCGTATAGGGGCCTCCCTTTACATAGGTGTCATCCAAAAAAGCAAATCCGTCATGATTGATAGCAACTATATTTACCTTAAACTCATCCTTCTTTGTCTCCGTGGTTCCTTCAAAAAATCTCTGGGTAGCAACCGCCTTTACCCCATCCATTTCCCGGATATGGTCCATATCCTCATTTGTTATATAATATTTATCCTGGTCCTCTATCATATAAAAATTAATCTGTCCTTTGCCAAGCTCCCCCAGCTCCGAGGTAATCATTTCTGTTGCACCATTTCCTACTGATAAAATTAAAATAACAGATGAAATACCAATAATAATTCCGAGCATGGTAAGAAGGGTTCGTACCTTGTTTGCCCATATATTTTTCAGGGCCATTTTCACATATTCACCAAGCTGTGTCATGTGCGCCTCCTATTATTTATCAAAACATTCCTCTACACTTATTCCACCGTCACACCGGCAGCACCAACATACATATCTCCCGGCTTCATATCCTTTGTCACATTGGTAATAACCCTGTCACCTTCATCAATGCCATCTATAACCTCATAATATTCATCTGAGTAGATTCCAATGGTAATATCCTTACGTTCAATCAAATTTTCCTTATTTACAACATATACAAAATCACCATCAATATCTGTGCTTAACGCCTCATATGGAATTACCAGTGCCTGTTCTGATTTTCCAACAAAAATATATGCTTTAGCAGATACCCCAATGTAAATGTTATCATCTGGATTATCAATCAGAATCCTTCCCTTAACGGAGCCACTGGTATTGTTCCCCGTCATGGTCATATCACTGACTGCCACACGGCTGATATAATCTATCGTTCCCTCATATTCATTGCCGGCAATTACTACTCTTGCCCTCTGTCCTGTAGTGATGGAACCCAAATCATCCTTGGAAATGGAAAATTCTACACCAATGGAATCTGCATTAATAATTGTCATCAATGTCTGTGTCTCATTTGCGTAAGCACCCTTTACCACATCAATAGACTCCACAATACCGTCAGCTGCTGCTGTAATTCCCGCCTCAGCCGCATCTAAAGATTCCTGTGCCTCATCTACATTCATGTCGGACAGCTGGTTACTTGCATTAATCTGTGCTTTCGCACTATCAGACACTGCTACGTCTTCATTTGCGGCAACAATGGATTCCTGTTGTGCCAGTTCCTCCTGCTTTGCAGCCAGCTTTTCATTCTGCTTCTGCAAATCGGAAACTGCTTTTTTATATGCTTTACTATCCGCATCACTAAGTCCCTGTCCATTGGCTTCTCCTGTTACATCCGCATTGTCATTCCCGCTGTCCTTCACATCCTCTGTGTTCTTGGCAGCTTCCATTTTTTCCTCATATTCCTCTACCTTTTTTGTTAAAGCCGCTACCTTTTTCTTAATCTGGCTTATCTCTTTTTTTAACGTCTTAATTTTTTTCTTTGCTTCACTTACCTTCCCTGCAGCCTTGTTTGCCGCCTCATAGCTCTCATTTCCTGCAGCACGCTCAGACTGCGCCTGAATTTTAACCTTAGTCAAATTATCCCCCAGCTCAGATGCATCATATGTAAGCAGCACATCTCCTTTGGTGACCGTCTGTCCAACCTCTACCTTTATATCCTCCACCTTTGCCGTAACCGGAGAGGTATATGCCTCCTTTGAAATTCCAACTACTGTCCCAGAGGTGGTAATTTCCTGCTCCACATCCTGTTTTACTACCTGAAATATGTCCTCATTTTGTGAATCCATATTTTCCAGAGCTTCCTGCATACCCTTTGAAACACTGCTAATCGTTTTTCCAATAGCGATAAGCAGCAGCAAAACAGCCATAATAACGATAATGATTATTATTGTTTTTTTTGATTTTTTCTTGTGCTTCTTTTCCTTTGGCTCTACAATCTCAATTTCCATATTTTCCTTTTCCTGATTCATATTATCCTCCCTGCCTCTATTCCCTGTTATCTTCAGACATAGCCCCAGAAACCTCTTGAAGCTCTACAGCTTCTTCTATCTGTTCCGCTGGCTCTGCTTTCTTTTCCTCCATATCTGCTTTTACCGTGTCTGATTCAATCTTTCCATCCATAATTCTTACCACTCTCTTTGCATTAGCGGCAATCCCGTCATCATGGGTAATCAGCACAATTGTATTTCCCTGGTCGTTTAAGCCATCTAAAATTTTCATGATGTCTCTTGTGGATTTGGAATCCAGATTACCTGTAGGCTCATCTGCCAGGATTAGCGGCGGTGCCGCTGCGATGGCTCTTGCAATCGCCACACGCTGCTGCTGTCCTCCGGACATCTCTGCCGGTTTATGTTTCATCCTCTCCTGAAGCCCCACCTTTCGCAGCGCCTCGATTGCCAGCCTGCGGCGCCTGCTCTTTTCCACTCTGCGGTAAATAAGGGGCAGCTCCACATTTTCAAGAGCCGTTAAATTCTGTATCAGATTAAAGCCCTGAAAAATAAAACCGATATCATTGTTCCTTACCTCTGACAATTCATTGTCAGACAGACTGAAAACATCCTTTCCATTCAATATGTACGTTCCTTTTGTAGGTACATCGAGACAGCCTAACATGTTCATTAATGTAGATTTACCAGAACCGGACTGTCCGATAATGGCAACAAATTCGCCCTCATCTACTGTGAGACTGACGCCATCCAAAGCACGTACCTCATTCTCACCGGGATTGTATATCTTGTACATATCCCGGACCTCAATTAAAGCACTCATATATTCCTCTCTACTTCTCCCTTCCACGAACCGCATCTTCGCAATATCAGCCACACATCTGTGGCACTCCGTGTATTTTATAATTAGGTTCATTTGTACTGTTGTAATAATACAACAGTATTTCCCATCTTGCAAGATGGGAAAACCGTTTTTATTTCTTAAAATTTTCTTAAGTATAACATGCAAAAGCCCCTGCTCTGACCTTTTCACGTCAAAGCAGGGGCTTTGTCTATTCCAAAATCTTTTTCTGCAGGGATGAATCAAAAATTCCTGACCGTATCATTGCAATCTCATGCTTATATGGCGCATGGGATTTCTTCGGGTTTTCAGGATCTTTTATATACGGTGTCTCCAAAATCTTAGGAACCTCCACAAAATCCTTATGGTTCATAATATACATCAATGCATCAAAACCAATCCTTCCAAAGCCAAAATTCTCATGCCTGTCCTTGGCTGCTCCTGGAACATTTTTGCTGTCATTCATATGAAATACTGCAATCTGCTCCCTGCCAATCAGCTTATCAAAGCCATCCATCACACCGTCAAAATCGTGAATAATATCGTATCCGGCATCGCTGGTATGGCAGGTGTCAAAGCATACTCGAAGCTTATCATTATAAATGACCTTGTCATAAATCATTGCCAGCTCTTCAAAAGACCTTCCAATCTCACTGCCTTTCCCAGCCATGGTCTCCAATGCGATATGAACCTTGGTATCCCTTGTGAGAACGGAATTGATACCCTTCGCAATCTGCTCTACTCCGGCTTCAACTCCCTCCCCCACATGGGAACCGGGATGCAGCACCAGTGTTTCAGAACCCATTGCTTCCGCCCTGGCAAGCTCCAGCTCCAGAAATTCCACTGCGATTTCAAAGGTTTCCGGCTTTACCCGGTTTGCCAGGTTGATGATATAGGGTGCATGTACTACAAATTCCTCTATTCCATGCTCTTTCATCAATGCCTGTGCCTCTTCTATCCGAAGCTCCGATATATCCTTCCGCTTCGTATTCTGGGGAGCCCCCGTATACAGCATAAAGGTGTTTGCCCCAAATCCGATGGCTTCCTTTACCGAGCCCAACATCATTTCCTTTCCACTCATACCCACATGGCATCCCAGCTTTAACATGTCAAATCTACCTCCACCGGACAGTGGTCTGAGCCCATTACTTCTGTCAGTATTTTCGCATCCTGTAATTTATCCTTCAGACATTCTGACACAAGAAAATAATCTATCCGCCATCCTGCGTTTTTCTCCCGCGCCTTAAACCGGTAAGACCACCAGGAATAAATACCCTCCTGCTCCGGATAAAAATACCGGAATGTATCCACGAAACCGCTTTCCAGAAGCATGCTGAATTTTTCTCTCTCCTCATCCGTAAAACCTGCATTTCTGCGGTTTGTCTTCGGATTCTTCAAATCAATCTCTTTGTGTGCCACATTCATGTCTCCACAGACAATTACCGGCTTTGTCTTCTCTAATCCCTTCAAATATGCTAAAAATGCATCCTCCCACGCCATACGGTAGTCAAGACGTGCCAGCTCATTCTGGGAATTTGGGGTATACACCGTCACCATATAAAAATTTTCAAATTCCAGGGTAATGACACGCCCCTCTTTGTCATGCTCCGGGATTCCCATTCCGTTTACCACCGACAGGGGTTCTTTTTTTGTAAAGACAGCTGTTCCGGAATAGCCTTTCTTCTCAGCGTAATTCCAATACTGATAATAGCCGGGCAAATCCAGTTCCAGCTGTCCTGCCTGCATTTTCGACTCCTGGATACAGAAAATATCTGCATCCACCTCTTTAAAAAATTCCAGAAATCCCTTGCCTACACAGGCCCGGATTCCATTTACATTCCAGGAAATTAATTTCATGTCTGCTCCTTCCCGATGCCGTTAAAATCATTTCTTCTATTATCATTTTTACTTTTCCATTGCCGCCATCAGATAAATAAGCGGTGAATTCCAATAAATCGTAACTTCATTGCAGGAAAAGCTCTGCGCATTATCTGCATAGCATTTTGCCGCCGGTGTTTCCGTAAATACGGCTTTTGCATAAGGGTCCTCTAAATTGCTGTCCGGTCCCCCCACAAGCATTCCCGGCATGCATTTCTCAAGCACCTGGGACGGTCTGTGATGTGGTGCATTCGGACACAGGGTTCCGGCTCCGGTTACAAAACAATATCCCGTTGCATTGACACCAAACAGATAATTTAAATGCGTCTTTCCATAGGTTATATATTCCTCATTTGGCTGGATTTCATCCGCCATGCAAAGAAGCATGCCGCTGTTGGCAATTCCCATATTAGAGCCCCATTCGTATGTGTCTTCCTTATTGACAAAATATGCGTTTTCCTTACTGGTTTTTATCACAGCTTCAACTGCTTTGAAAAAGCCATTTTCAATATCCTTTCTCAGGTTGCTGCTGTCAGACTTTAACGCCTCTGTAGTCAATGCGGCATAAGCGCCATAGCCGCCTACATCCGCCCAGCCTAAGCCTCCAAAATTCTCCACCTTATCCAGGGCCTCTGCCATGCCAGCTTTATAGATATCATCCCCTGTTGCTTTATACAACTCTGCGGATGCCCAGAAATACTCATCCTTACTGTTTCCGTCTGCATACTCACCTGTTACCACGTCTTCCGGATTCTGGAATCCTCTCTCATCCTTATGCGCCTCGTAATATGCCCACGCTTTCTTTGCAGCCTCCAGACAGGTAGCGCCAAATGCCGCATACTCACCTTCGCCATCCCGGCTATAGATTCTTCCCGCCATTGCCATCACTGCAGCAAAATCAGCTGTTGCCGTTTTGGAAATCGGACAGACAATCAGTTCATCCGTTTCCTCCTGCGGCATCACCGTCTCCGGAAATACTTTACAGCTCACCTTATGGTATACACCGCCGCTGCTATCCTGCATTTTTAACATCCAGTCCAACTCATACTTTGCTTCCTGCAGGGCATCATTTATGCCATCTCCACTTTCCGGAATTCCACAGTCATCCAAAAAGGCTGCCGGATTTTTTTCATATGCCAGCAGTAAATCTGCCACCGCCTTGGCTCCTGATACCACATATCTACCGTAATCACCGGCATCATGCCAGCCGCCACTCACATCAATCTGGTCACTGGTGCCATAAATGGTTGCTTTCGTCTCGTGACATGCAGGATGTGCAAAATCTCCTGCCAGCTCCCCGTCAAGCTCCATACCACAGCGCTGTAGATACAGCATTTTCACCACATTTTTAAAGGTCTCATCATAAACCTTTTCCCCAATGGTAAAGGCTGCTGACTCCTCACCCTTTTTCGTCACAATCTTATAACTGCCTTCCTTATTCAGCTTTGAAAAATCTCCGGTACAATTCTGCTCGCCAGCCGACGGATTTGCCTGCGGCTCCGTCATAGTTCCCTCAAAAACAGATTCACCGGTATTTACATCCACCACCGTAAATGTAGTGTCATCCTCATCCAAATCTGCAAAGACAACTGTTTTCGTATCATCCTTTTTATATCCAAGCTGGTTAACCTTTGCCTTTGGCACTTCCACTGTCTCCGCAGCCTCCACTGCCTCAGAGGAATCCATAACCTCCAGTGAAAGATTATCTAACATTATGGAATGTTCTCCTATACTCTCAGAATCCATACCTGCCTCCTGCATAGAATTCATATAACCCATATTAAAGCAAAGACGCGGCGCCGGGTCTGATGCCTCCTCCATGGTAAACTGTGCAGATATATGCTGCACCTCCTCCGTTACACTTACAGTCTCCGCATGATACGCATGATAATCGCCGCCATTTATCTGAATTCTCCATTCAAGCTCCCTATCCATAGTACCATGTATATCAAAGGAAAATTGATACACCGTTCCCTCTGTCATCTCAAAGCCATCATAATAGAGCTGCACGCCATGCTCCACATTTCCCACCTTTGCGATATCAAGCTGAAGCTCTCCGTCACTGTTGACATTCATTGAGCAGCTGCCACCATTGGTATATGTCTCAAACTTGTCCGTACCCTCGGAGAAATCACCATTTTGTATCAGATTTCCCTGTACTTCCTCCTCCGTGTCTTCCTCTTCAGCCAGCTCCGTTGTAACTTCAGTTGTCCCTTCTGCTTCTGTAGCTTCCTCCTGCTTACCGTTACATCCAGCCAGACTTAATGTCATAGCCATAACCAGCAGCATACCGGTAACTCTTTTCCATTTTTTCATTCTTTCATTCCTCCCTCTTGCATTTGATTATATATCAGGCAATTATCTATTCTCCAGTAACAATCGCTACTGTGGCAGACGTGCCCAGCCTGTCCGCTCCAGCCGCAATCATCGCTGTGGCAGCAGCAGTATCCCGGATTCCTCCGGATGCCTTTACCCTGACTCTCTTATGGGTAACACCCGTCTCCTTTTCCATGGCGGCGGTTTTGGCATCCACTGTCCTGCGCATCAATGCCACATCCTCCGCTGTAGCGCCACCGGTACTAAAGCCTGTGGATGTCTTGACAAAATCTGCACCTGCTTCCACAGCAGTCTCACATGCCTTAACCTTTTCACTTTCTGTCAGGAGACAGGTTTCAATAATCACCTTTAATACCACATCTCTTCCCATGGTATTATTTTTACAGACTTCCTTTACCTCTTCTATATCCTTTCTCACAAAATCCCAGTCGTTATCCTTTACTGCGCCGACATTGATTACCATGTCAATTTCGGTTGCTCCGTCCTCAATCGCTGTCAATGTCTCCAGTTTTTTAGTCATGGTGCTCATTGCGCCCAAAGGAAATCCAACTACTGTACAGACTTCGATATCCGTATCCAGTAAAAGATTGGAAACCTGTTTCGTCCTTCCACTGTTGACACAAACAGATGCAAAATTATACTGTACCGCCTCTTTGCAGATTCGGTTCACATCCTCCTCACTGGCATCCGCCTTTAAAATTGTGTGGTCAAAATATTTGTTAAATTCCATTTATTTCTCCTTTTCTATCCCCAGGGCTTCCTTTGCCAGCTGGTCTGCCAGTTCATTATACTCTACTCCCGTATGGGCAGCCACCTTATGAAAAGAAATTGCGATTTTTGCTCTTTTCTCTGCAATAAAAGCCTTATAGCGCTGGGTTCCCGGTTTATTTGCCCGCCAGATTCCATCTGCCCACTTCTCAATTCCCTCATAATCATAATACACGGTAACCGCCTGATAACCATGTTCCAGTGCCCAGAGGACTGCCTGTTCACTTCCGAGAATTTCCCCCGCCACGTTCCGCATAGCCACATAGTCTTCTTCCGCTCCGCTTCCCTTAAGCGTGACAACCTCATCCGGCAGCACCAGGACACAGCCATATGCATAGCGAAGCTGTCTGTGGTCATAGCTTCCGTCCACATAAGCAACCAGATGTGTATCCGTACTAACGGGCTGTTCTTTCACCTCTTCAACGGTTTTTGCCTTCTGCCTAGTCTGCTTAACTTCCGCATTTTTTATAAATTCCTCCGCCTCTGCCAGATTTGAAAATCCCTTATATACGGGTCCCGGAAAATGTTCTACCTGCGCCTTACAGTCTTCCCACGTAAAATAGATTCCCGGTGTTTTTCCCCTTGCCACCGCATAATATTTTTTTGCCATACTTCTCTCCAAACCAATCCTCTTATAATATTGTAAGTTTAGCAATAAATACGGAATTTGTAAATAAATATCTATTCAGAAAAAAGCAACCCCGGACATTCAAGCTGTCCGGGGTTACGAAAAGGGGAAGTAAAATCCTTCTAAAAAGGAAGGGGGGATTTATTTACGCTTTAAGAATACTGTATTATGCTTGTATTTTCTATCAGTTTTAAGTATAATATTATAACAATCCTGCATTCCGCAAAAAAATTCAGCAATAAAATTCAGGTAATTGAGTTTTGCAATTGCCTAAGTAACAGAAAATATATGAGAGGAAGGTGCCGGTATGGAAAAAGGCATTATGCATATTGGCGAAAATCTATATGAGACAATTGAATATAACGCTCCCACCACTCCAATTAAGGCGGCGCATGCGTATCTTTCTGATTTTCCAAACGGTGTTACTCCCTGCCACTGGCATCCCCAGCTGGAGTGCACCGTTATGTTAAAAGGAAAGCTCAGCTATCATGTAAATAATGAAGCTTACACATTACAGGAGGGCGATGGTATCATTGTAAACACAAACCGCCTTCATCTCTGCAATCCGGTGGAGGAAGCCCTTCCGGAAAATGGCAGAAGCTTTATGCCGGAGGATGGGGACAACAGCCACTATGCTGTCCTGCTGCTCCACCCGGATACACTACGCTTCAACAATAAAATGGAAAGAAAATATATCAACCCTCTTCTTTTTGACACCAACAGTGATGTATTTTTTTTAAATCACAGTGAAAGCTGGCACCAGTCTGTTATTGAAATCATTCTTGATATTTTTTATTCTGTCATTGAGAAAAAACCTTGCTTTGAACTGATGTGCCAGAGCCGTTTTTTTCAAATGTGGGGTATTTTGTTTGAAAATACCATTGCAAAAAACGGATACGAGCTGGCGGATACTGACCCTATGAATCCGCTAAAAACTATGATTTCCTACATTCAGGATAACTACCAGGAGAAAATCACGCTAAATGATGTAGCGGAATCCGGTATGATGTGCCAGTCCAAATGCTGCCGCCTGTTCCGTGATGCCTTGCGGCAGTCTCCTATTGAGTATTTGCAAAACTACCGGATACAAAAAGGCGTTTACCTGTTAGACCATTCAGATATGAGTATTACAGAAATTGCTTTGGAATGCGGTTTCCATGGTGCAAGCTATTTTACGGAAACCTTTCGTAAAATTAACGGGATTACCCCAAAGGAATACCGGAAACAGTCTAATGCTTTGCTCTGACTGCCTCCCATTCCTCGTATCTTGTTTCATATTGTTCATTTAACCAGGCTATCATCTGTTCCTTTCCCTCCACGTCAAAGGGAAAGGATTTGGTAGTCTTTTTTTCTTCCGGTGTCATTTCATAACAAAACGGCTCCGGCCACACAACCGCTTCAAACACCGCATCCCCCTTTTTATCCGGAGGCGTCAAAGATACATCCTCCATGGGATTTCTCGCCAGCCGGAACCGCATTCCCCTGTGACTTCCAAAGTATGCCTGTCCATGCTCATACCATGTAATCCCATAGGAAGCCTTATTCTCAATTTTAATAATTTTATTCTCCATATGTATTCCTTCCCTCTGAAAATAGAACCAAAAAACTTTTTTGTCTACCCTCTCAGTATTATATTCGATAAAGCAGATACTTTCAACACCGGAACCGATTACAGTACGTATTACGCAGAATTTTAAGCTGGTCTTTCAATGTATAAAATCTATTCTTTTCTACTAATTCCTCTTTTCTCTCCTCTGTCAAATCTCCACTCAATAATAAATCTGCCCTTTCCTCTAATGTCATATCTCTGTTCTCAATAACAGCATATAAAACAGCATCACTTTCCTCTTCCGGCAATACTTCTGTATAATAACTGTTTGAATTGTTCCTAAGCACCTCATAAACATTATCAAGATATATAAATTTACCATTTTGATAACCCAGCCCGCATATCATCTCAAATAACCAGTTTATTTCCTGTATCTGGTTTTCTGCCTGTATTAAAAGAATCATATCTTCCCGTGTCATATTTTTCCTCCTAATTTTTACGTATTTTTTGTCCTAACCACATTCATATTATATCACAGTTGTTTAGTTATTACTAATATTATTTTGTTATACATTATTATCTTATTAGAAATAGTACATTAATATTAGAACATACTATTAGAAATCAGGAGGTTGCCATGACAGACTTAAATTTCACAGCAATTGGTCTTAAAATTAAAGAGCGCAGGCAATCACTGGGCATTACACAGGAGTATATTGCAAATATGCTGGATGTTAATCCCTCTCATATCAGCAACATCGAATGTGGTCGTGCCAATCCGTCACTTACTGCCCTTGTCAAAATTGCTAATGTTCTAAAATGTAGTGTTGATTATTTTATAAGCGGCGAATACACTTACGAATCCGGCAGCGATGAAGAACCTGCATTGGATGATAAAATTATAGATAAGCTTAAATATTGCGATGCAGAAAAGAAAAATAAAATATTAAAGATTATTGACCTGCTCTAACAGGAGGATTCTTGAATGCAACAGGAGATTGATTATGCAAAACTCGGACTGAAAATTAAAGATATGCGTATCAGCAAGGGATTTACACAAGAAAGCCTGGCAGAAATGGTAGGCTGTAACACTTCCCATATCAGCAATATAGAAAATAACCATACAAAAGTTTCTCTTAATGTTTTACTATCTATTGCAAATTCTCTTCATACCTCAATTGATTATCTACTATCCAATCAGTATGATAATTCATCCCTCGCATTAGATAATGAGATACTAAGGGCAATACAAAATATTGATAACACGAAAAAGGAAAAACTGATAAAAATGATTGAAATTTTATAAATCCCTATATCTACTGAATATTTATATGATAAATTTCCAGCTCTCTCTTTACCTGTTCCCGCAATTCCGGATTTGCCTTCAACATTTCCCGGATATCCTTAAGCCCCGACAATCTGAGCTCCTCGTTATAGGCAATCTGCTCTCTTAGCTTCTGTCTTCTGACATTCAATGAATGCTTTACCTCTACCATCTCCCGGCTGTCAATAAGCGCTAAGGACTGTTTTGTCCAGATATCCGGGTCTTTGACGCCATGGGCAAAAAGCAGTTTTGATAAGCTGTCCGAAAATTCCCGCAAATCCCCTGCCGTCTTCTGATATTTTCTGACCTCATCCACCATAATCAAATACTGCTCATAGAGATATTCCAATTCCCGAAGGCTTTTAATATTATATTTGCTATACAGATAATCCAGAGTAGAGGTATTATTAATATATTTGATTTTTACCTTGTTCATCAAGTTAATAGCACGGTTTTCCCGCATTTGGGACACTTTAAATTCATAGGACATGTTTCGGTAGGTTACCACACTAAGGGCAGCCATTCCCGCCACCACCAGCAAAATCAGGAGAATCGGAATTACCAGATTTGTATCTGCCAGTATTCCTATAACCGCCAGCGTCACCACTAATAAGACAGAAACCGTTCCAAATCCAATCAAAAACATACGGAGCTTCCCCTGGCGCTCTTCAATGGAATCCTGCAGATATTCCTGGGAATTTTTTTCCGCCTCCAGATTCTTTAAATCCCGCTTAATTTTCATATCCATATCTTCCAAATCCTTAAGCTGTCCGAAAACCTCTGTCAAATTATCAATTCCCTGAATCATGCGGAAATTCTCATCACTAATCCGGTCGTCTGAATGCAGAAATTGTGATGTCTCATCTTCTAAATATGCAATCTTCTGTGCAATATCCATGATTTCCTGTTTTATACTCTGTGGCAGTTCCTCGATTGTCTGGATATCCGTAAAGTAAGAAGTCACCATGTCATACTCTGCGCGCAAATCCTCCATCTGGTAAGTGGCATCCACAATCTGGTCGCACTTGAATGCAATATCATCCTCCTGCTCCCCACTCTGCTGCTCTGTCTGTTTTGCCAGAAAATCCTCAATGCTTTCATATTCAAAGGTTTCTTCTGTAACCTCCGTCTTTGTAAATATATCCTTTACCGTACTTAACAAACCCATTTATTATAATCTCCTGTCACAGTTATATATTCTTAGGTAATTGCGAAACTCAATTAAGTGTATATGTTTCGCAAATACCTATTATATATCCTATACCGTCTGTTCTCTGAATTCCGATTTCAAATGTTCAATCACAGTATCCATTCTCTTATTAAAATCTGTCAGATTATTCTTTTCATAGTGGAACATCGCCTTTTGCATCCGGTGGTAAACAGGTGCCCCCGTCACATCCGCCTCTGCATCCTCAATGGCATTATAAATCTTATCAAGCATTTCCTCCACTCCATAGAATTTGGCAAACACCTCTACATCCACACGCTCCCTCATGGCAGCCATTAAAAGCAGATACCCATAAATAGAACGGGAATCCTTCGCCAGCTCATAGGCCTTTAAATAGGCATCCATCGCCTCTTTTAACTCAAAATTGTTGGCCATTGCCACTGCTTTATTGTGATAGATTGCCCCTAACAGCTTTTCATTCTGCATATCCGGATACTGGTCTAATATCTCATCATAGATAGCTGCCGCCTTTAAATATTTGTGATAGCGCAGAAATCCATCTGCCTGCATTTTCCGGAACTGCGGTGGCGTAAGTCCCTTCATCCGTTCCATCTGAAAAATAAATTCCTTTACCTCCGGAATCGTGTAATACTCCCTATAGGTAAGAATGGTGGTCAGCAAATCTGTCAGGTCTGTGGTGTCCTTTTCCTTCACTGTCCGGAGCTGCTCTGCCAGCTCCGGAAGCTTCAGCTCCTCCTCAATCCAGTTAAACATGGTAACACCAATGTATTCCTCTGAAATCAGGGCAATATTATTATAGATATAATAGCAGAGCTCTTCATAGGAAAACACTTCTATCTTCGTATTGGGAAATATGTATGACGTTGTTGCCGGTGTTGTTTCACACAATATAATTCTGCCCATTCTATTACCTCTCTTCTGCTAGCTTCGCCTTGCACCTCGATTTCGCTTCGCTCCATCTGCTCTGCATACCTTCCTACTAAGCTCACTTCGCTCGCTAAGTATCCAGGCATCGGTCACTGGCTTCGCCTTCACCTTGCACCTCGATTTCGCTTCGCTCCATCTCGGTCACTGGCTTCGCCATATGGATAAGTTCGACGGGACAAGTGCTTACGTGCAAGCACGACGCATCTGTCTCGTCGAACTTATCCGCAAGGCTCATTGCCCGATTGAAAATTCTTTTCGGTATATTTTATTTGTTGTGGGATATATCTTCCCAAAGCCCACATCACGGATTACAATGGCTCCCATTTTTTCATCATATAGCTCCACCTCCAGAGACAGCTTTGTGGTCTTTGGAGGCCGCTTTGGCAATCCGTGTATCTCTATGATTTCCTTTTGCATTTCCTTTGTCACCTTATCCCGGTATACCATATCAATCCGGTTGGTGTCATCTAAATACAAGGTAACCTTACCCTTCATGTTATACCATTCCCTGCCGCCAATGGCAATTGGATAAAACTGGCTCCTGCCCTCCGTATCGCCTATACTGACGCCAATATCAAAGGGGATACTGCCCTCTGTACAGAGAACACAATCCCTCTCTGTCTCATAAGCCCCCCTTTTTGCATGGTAACAGGCACCCTTCGTATATATATTCTGCCCCATAAACACCCGTCTTCCATCACAGAGCACTTTAGTGGATTCCTCAATCCATTTGTCGTTAAAACCCGGCCCGGTGAGATAGACTGTAGAAATATAGGTTTCCTTCATTTTTACTCTGGCAATTTCCGCAAAATACTTATCTAACTCTTCCACATCCTGAAACAGCATCGCATATGGCAGCTCCTTCTTCATATCAAGCCGGCTTAAGTAGAAAATTCTGGTATTCCCCTGATGCTTTTTGTCAATACGGTAATATTCCATGCCTTCATGACCGTATTCAAACATGGCAACGCTGTTGGTGTGCAGCTTTTCATCCTGATTCATAACATACTGGAAAAAAGCATTCTCATGGCTCATAATATAAAAGGAATCCTCCGGAAGTCCCAATTCCTCCCTGAGTCTGCCAAGAACCTCATAAACCCTTGGATGATATGTTTCCAGGGTAACTGTAAGCCCGCACAGGCTGTATTCTTCGGAACGCGCCAAAAACTCCTCCACATGGGTCTTTAGCAGAATCAGCAATAACGCCTCATAGGTATAGGAGCCGCCTTCTATCACCACATGCTCCTCCGAATCAATATTTCCCATTACATCCTCTACAATAACCCCATCTTTCTGAAAACGAATGGCACTCACACTGTTCCCCACATACCATTTCTTCTCTTCTTTCGCATAAAACATGACATTTGGCAGCTGGTAGGTTTCCGTATTATTCAACTGATAAATAGATTCCGGCTCTTGTTTATCCTCTCTGAAATAACTTATCTGTATATTTTTTCTGCATAAATCAAGACCTAAATATATCTCCTTCATATTCTGCCTCCTAATGCCTCAAACCATTTCTTAATCCAGCAGCTCCAGATTTTCTTCCACCACTGCCGCCAGCTTTAAATATTTATCAATTTTATTTATCAGCATCTGGTTTTCCCCAATCTCCTGATTCAACAGCATGGAATTCAGCATTTCAAAACGGTTCTCATACTCTTCCGTTTCACCCTTAGCCTTCATGCCTTCACTCTCATACACACGGGTATGTCTTACATTTTCTTCCGGCATTTCATAGAGCAAATTCTCCCCATGAAACAGCACAAATTCCTTGATATAATAGCCTGGCAATATTTCCATCATTCTTGCAGTCTTACTGCACTCCGGCTTTTCCACTCCGGACTGGATTCCATACCGAAAGGAAATCTGCTTTCCCGCCTTATCCCTTGTCACCACATAGGTCATAAGGAACAAATCCTTCGGCAGCTTCATATATCGCTTAAACTTTCTAAAAAACGGCAACAAAATTCCTCTTTTTATAAAATACTCTATTTTCTTTTTGACCCATACGATTTCATCATTTTCCAGCTTGCTCTTACGGCTGAAATAGAAAAGCATTGCTGCAAGGCACATGTCGTCTTCCATTTCCTCTAAAAGCATCTGACGGTACAGGGACTCAAAAAATGTATCCGGAAGCTCGCTTTCTTCCACTAAATACCCAAAGGAAGCACGCTTGAAAAATGCTTTTACTACTATTCCCCTGCGTTTCTTTTCCACAAAGGATGCAAATACACTGAAAACATCATTGTGCCACTGTTCTGTATACAGGGTTTCGCAGATGATGTTCTCTTCCAGCATATCCAGTCTTGCCAGCCTCCCATTTGCCCGTTTCCAGAGCCTGAGCATATCCTTCACGCCGCTCTGATAGGAATCCACCAGATATCCCAGAATTTCCGGAGTCTCCTGTCCCATCCGGTACAGGTAAACTGCCACAGAAACCAGTGTCTCCTCACCTGCGTACTGGGAAAAGTCCTTGACTGCCTCCACCATCCGTATCAGATTATCCACCTGTACACCCTGATAGCCATATCGCTTTACAGCATCATATCCCTTATCGTAAAGTCCGCACTCCAGCAGATAATTTATGTACTCCACAGCATTTTGAGGCAAAACATATGTCATATCCATCCGGTCTAAATAGCTTTTCAATATATCCATATCCAAATGGTCATGATAATACCTGACAATTCCAAAAATCGCCTGCTGCCTGGTCTCCTGACTGATTTCCTTAAATGCAAGGATATCCCTGGCAATATTGACCTCTCTGGCATCACCCGCATCATATGCCTCCAGCACATCGTACTGATAGAGCACATACCGGTAATCATCCGCTGCAAACTGCGCCAGAATCTCCATATATTCTGATTCATCCACCAGCTTTTGAAGCTTATATGGGATGGTACTGATAAAACGGTTTTGTTCCCTGTCCACCAGGGAAATAACTGCCGACTCCGTTATCATATCCACATAGGCAACATGGTTTACTACCGGAACAACCGTCTCCTCCTCCAGCTCCCTATGGGATACCACCACTGCAGTGATGTTATCGTTGACTACAGTTAATTTTCTCTTGAAAATCACATTGACAAGACTGCCGGCAAAATGTGCCGTAACTGCCTGAGGCCGCAAAAATTCGCTATAAATAATGCACAAATCATCACTCATGTTTCCCTTTATAATCTGTCCGCGCATAAAGGCTTCCATGTTGGGAAGATATTCCTCATACTGTCCTAAATACTGGCGTTTGTTGGTGATGACATTGGCATACAGATATGCGTATTCACTGTCGGTTAAAATACTCTTATAATTAAAATAGCGAAGCACAGAGTCCGGAATCAAATCATACCGGCTGTGATTCATACTGCGGAGATAATTCTCCTGAATCCCCACTATTTTATAACCACACCGAATCCCCTCCAGATAATACGGGTGGTAACGGTGTTCTAATTTATTCCCCTTAATCAGCAGGCTGCACATAATTCGGATAATTTCCGGCTTTTGTTCCCTGTCATAAATGCACCCAAGAAGGGAAAATACAGATGACCGGAATTTTTTCTCTCTTGCGGCAAGCTGTAAAAATTCCTCCTCCGCTTCCTTGCTCAGATAATTATTTTTCAATCCAAACCGGATTGCAGCGATTTCCACAGAAGACAGCTTCTTAAGCAGCAACGGCTCTCCATTTATCAGGTCACATATCTCAAGGGCCAGAACCGGGCTCTGGTAACCACCCATATACAACCCCTCAATCTGGGAAAACAGCCATGTCTTATCCTTCTGATACCTCTCGTCCAGATAAATCAGCAGCCAGAAATAGAACAGCTTGTCCTTTTCACCTGCCAGTGCCTGTTCAATTT
The DNA here is from genome assembly GCA_037301995.1 of bacterium. Classification (GTDB taxonomy): domain Bacteria; phylum Bacillota; class Clostridia; order Lachnospirales; family Lachnospiraceae; genus CAG-590. The sequence goes on from JAXVOW010000181.1 coordinate 41,673, forward strand.
CTTCACAGGCATTTACAATCTGTCTGGAATCCTTTGAAAGCAGTGCCTTTAAATACAGATAATAGCAATGCTCTCTTGTACCGTTCATTGCCTTATCCATATCCGCTTCCATGCGCCGTATTTCCTGCTTTGCATTTTCTTCCCTGCCAGCAAGAATATTCATGTGCAGAAGCCCCAGCTTATACACTCCTGTCTCCGGTTCAAATTCAATCAGCCGGTTTAAAGACTCCCTGGTTTTTTCTATAAACTGATGCAAGGGCAAAAGACCAATGCGGTAATCCAAATAGTTGTGAACCAATGCAGCTAATTCCAGCTTTCTAAGCCGGTAATCATGACTGCGGTGAACCAATACCCTGGAAGGCTCCGAAGGCTTCCGGATTAATATATTGACAACAATTGTCTGGTATGTATTTTCTAAAATAATGCTGCCGCTTGCCGCTTCATTTTCATCCAGCATTTCCGGGTCAATGGTATAACCTACCAGACAGACATCTCCCGAAAAATCCATACTGCATATTTTCGACTGATGCAGCGTAATAAACTTCGCATCCGTTTTCACTGACATGGTACAATAGCCCCAGGTATTCTTGCGAAGCTGCAGCTGATGTTCCTCCCTCATCTTTGGAAAACTAAACTGAAAACGGTCATGCTCCACCTGCAGGGTAAGCGCCCGTTTCTTATGAATATAGACAAGAAATTCCTCCAATGCCTGATTCCGGTCAAGGGAATCCTTAAGGGTGCGGTATGCCTCAACATATTCCGCCTGATTCCCCAGCAGCGTCCCGGCAAACTCCTCCGAATAGAATATCTGCAATGCCCTGCTCCAGTCCTCCTCTGCCAGAGCAGAGAATTTCATTAAATCCTCCAGAGCAACACCATTTACATCGATAAAAGGCGCTACTATCTCAATATTATAAGGAATTTCCTTCTCCAAACCATTTCCAATGACATGGATTTTCCCTTCAAAGGTACTGCCACGTTTCCGGTTTGACGCGTCAAAGGTAAATTGGATTTTTCCTTTTCTGCCAATCAGGCTGTGGTCACTAAAGCACAACAAATAAGCATCATCATATACCATCATTTTCATTGATATATCATTTAACGAAGTTACATCAATGCTTCCGGTATATATGCTGCCGGCTTCAATCTTTAATTGCAGATAGCTCTTAGAAAGTTTTACATCGGGATATTCTACGTAAAAATCTCCCTTTGCATATTGTTCAACTTTGCTCTTCATAGGTACTTTTTATCCCTTGCACAACTGTTATAACACTCTTGATGTTTTATCCTTCAAAATGTATAATATTAAAATATACTTAAAATAATTATAGCAAATTTTAAAGAAGATTAAAAGCTAAAATAGAAAGAAGGTTATTTTTATGGGTAATGTACAGGAATCCTTTCATGGAAGCGATTTAGAAGCTATTGCAAAACAGTATCACATTGACCAGAATGCAATCATACCGTATGCATCCAATGTAAATCCTTTAGGAATTTCTCCACTGGCCCGGCAGGCATTGATTGATAATGTAGATGCAATCAAAGCATATCCGGACAGAAACTATGAATCCCTCAAAGCCTCTATTTCCAAATACTGTAATACCGTTCCGGAACAGCTGGTTTTGGGAAACGGAACCTCCGAATTAATTTCTCTTACCATCCGGACACTGGCTCCGAAAAAAACCATGGTAATCGGTCCTACCTATTCCGAATACGGCAATACAGCCCGCTTAGCAGGCAGTGAAACAGAAACCTACATGCTTAAAAATCTGGATGACTTTGAAATGGATTTGGATATGTTTCTAAAAGCATTAAATGCTTCCATTGACCTGTTAGTTATCTGTAATCCCAATAATCCAACCAGCAAGGTTCTTACCAGAGACCAGATGGATACGATTTTATCCCGCTGCCTGGAGCTTGAAATCTTTGTAATGGTGGATGAAACCTATGTGGAATTTGTAAAGGATGTAAACCTTGTTTCCTCTGTTGTACTGACCAAAAAATACGACAACCTGATTGTACTCCGCAGTGTCTCCAAGTTCTTTGCTGCTCCGGGACTCCGTCTTGGCTATGCGGTTACCAGCAACGAGGATTTCCTTGAAGCCACCAGCAACAGCAGGATTCCGTGGAATATCAATTCCTATGCTTCTGTTGCAGGAGTAATGTTTGAGGATGAACACTATATCAACCTGACCAAGAGCCTGATTCAGACAGAGCGGAACCTTATTTACTCCGCATTGTCCAGCCGGAAGACCATCAAGGTATTTAAACCGGAGGCAAACTTTGTATTGATTAAGCTTTTGAAGGAAGACCAGACTGCCACAGATGTATTCGAGTACTGTATTAAGAAGGGCTTCATGATACGTGACTGTACCGATTATGAGGGGCTTGGAGAAAAATATATCCGCTTCTGTTTTATGAAGCCGGAACAGAATGACAATGTGGTAAATACCATCCTTGAAATTGTTTAAGCGCTTTTTCAATATATAAATGTGAATTTTTATTGTTTTCCTTGAAAGTGCTTTCATTTTTACATATAATATCCATATGCAAATCTTAATTTTTTCTTAAGATATGATTTACTATGGAGGATACCTATGAAAGGAAAGCACGATATCCAGACAGACAGCAAGCCGCAGGAGGAAGCCGTTACAGAACAACAGGTGGGATACCCTGATATCAGCAGGGCAAACACAAAAACAGTGGTAATTATATCCCTAATCTGCATTCTCCTTATTTTCTTTCTGTCCATATTTATTCCGGAGCCGTCCAGTGATGGAGAGGCTTCCAGCCAGTCAGAAACCACCGGTCCGACAACAGAATTAACAACAGAAGTACCAGTTACCGAAGAATCCTCCCAGAATCTTTTTGATATGGGAAGCACACCAACCTCCGCCACCACGGAGGTTTTTAGTATGCAGATACTTTCCGAACCCAGAACCGGATTTGCCACCATAGAGGGAGATACATATTATATCAACAGCGACCAGACCCGGTTTACGGGCTGGCTCATGATAGATGATACAAGCTACTATTTTAAAGAGGACGGTACAATGGTTACCGGCTGGTATACCATGGACGGGCATGAATATTATTTTAATAACAAAGGGATTTTGCAGACCAGCCAGTGGATTGAAGATAAATATGTAGACGAAAACGGTCATGTACTCACCAATACCCTGACCCCTGACGGCATCTATGTGGGAAAAGACGGAAAAAGAAACAATTCTGTAAGCCTTGCCACCAGCAGACAGGGACTTTCCGCTTTAAAGGCAGAGCTGGTTTCCATGACAGAAAATTACTCCGGCTCCTGGTCAATTTATGTAAAGGATATCGATAACAACGAATATTTAACCATCAACAACGTGCAGTGCTACTCTGCCAGCCTCATAAAGCTGTATTGCGCCGCAGCTGCATATGATTTAATGGATAAAGGGGAACTGGAACAAAATGAAACCATTGACCGCCTGATGGCGGAAATGATTTCCATCAGCGATAATGACGCATTTAATCTTATGGTCATGAACTGCGCCGAAGACAACAGCCATGTGACCGGAAGGGGTGTCATCCAGGACTATATTGACAAAAACGGGTATGCAAATACCACCATCACATCCATTCTTGTACCTACCAGTTACAAAGCACCCTCCTCTCCCGGCAGAAATTCCACCTCCGTAGCAGACTGCGGACTTCTACTGGAAAAAATATATAAGGGAAAATGTGTCAGTCCCGAAGCCTCCGAAGAATTTTTGGATTTACTTTTAAACCAGACCCATGTAAACAAAATTCCTGCTGGACTGCCGGAGGGGACAAAATGTGCCAACAAAACCGGAGAGACCGATGAATACCAGCATGATGCTGCCATTGTCTACTCTCCCGGCGGAGACTATATCCTGTGCATTATGAGCAGCAACTGTGGCGCCGCCATCACCAACATACAGGATATCTCAGCCACGGTATATGATTATTTCAATTAGTTCTAAGCTCCTTTTGTCTAAAACTCTTATTTTCTCTTGCCCTTTTATTAAAAAAATGGGATAATCTTAATATAATATAAAATGAGGTAAAGAAAATGAATATTATTGAATGGTTAAAGGTTCTATTACTTGGCATTGTAGAGGGTATCACCGAATGGCTTCCCATCAGCAGTACCGGTCATCTAATCTTAGTAGATGAATTTGTAAAGCTGAATCAAAGTGAAGCATTTATGGAAATGTTTAACGTGGTCATCCAGCTTGGCGCCATACTGGCAGTCGTTGTCCTGTACTGGAATAAGCTGTGGCCGTTTCACTTAAAGAAAAACGCCCCAAAGCAAAGCTGGTTTACAAAACAGGCAGACACCGGATTTGCCAAAGGCTTACAGACTTTTTGCAACAATTACTGTTATATGGATAAGATTGTCTTATGGTTTAAAATCGTTTTTGCCTGCATTCCCGCCATGGTTATTGGTATTCCATTTGACGACTGGATGGAAGAACACTTTCACAATGCCACTGTTGTGGCGCTGGCACTGATTGTCTACGGTGTAATTTTTATTATAATTGAAAATTACAACAAAAAACGCAAACCCAAAATCAATACCTTACAGGATTTATCCTTTAAGGATGCCTTTTTAGTCGGTGTATTCCAGGTTCTTTCACTGATTCCCGGAACCTCCCGCTCCGGCTCCACCATTATTGGCGGTATCCTGATTGGTGCTTCAAGGGAAATTGCAGCGGAATTTACTTTCTTTCTCGCTATCCCTGTTATGTTTGGCGCCAGCCTTATCAAGCTGTTAAAATTCGGATTCGCATTTACCGGTACGGAGTTAGCTGTTCTGCTTGTAGGAATGGTAGTAGCCTTTGCAGTATCCATCTTTGCCATCAGGTTCCTGATGGGATATATAAAGAAACATGATTTCAAGGTGTTCGGATGGTACCGTATTATTCTCGGAATCATAGTGCTGTTGTACTTTATGCTGTAGATTTCTGTTTCCCTGGATTTATCACAGGGAAGATTATGAAAATTTCACTATCACTTTTACGCTGTGCCGTTTTAGAAGTGATAGTGAATTTTATCTACACGTTTCCTTCCCCCTGTACAATATGTGCAATAGAATGCTCCACCATATCTGATATGGCATTTTCTGTATAAAATGCCATATGTGGCAGCATTAACACATTGGGCAAATCCTTCAAAATAGACATTTCCCTGTGTCCGATTACCTGATATTTGTAGTCACCGTAAAAAATCCCCAGCTCCTTTTCTATTACATCCAAAGCAGCTGCACCGATTTTTCCCCGTTCCACAGCATCAATGAATGCCGGGGTATCAATAATGCTTCCCCGTGCTGTATTTATAAGAATCACACCATCCTTCATTGTCTCAATGGATTCTTTATTCACCATATGAAAGCTGCTCTCTGTTGCCGGAGTATGGAAGGTAATCACATCACTTGTCTTAAACAGTTCCTCCATGGAGCAGTAATCTCCGTACTTTTTTGCCTCCTCATTTTCGCAGAGGTCGTAAGCAATCAGCCTGCATCCAAAGCCGGAAAGATTCCTCATTACATGGGTTCCAATCTTCCCTGTACCCACAATCCCTATTGTTAAATCCCCTATTTCCTTTCCGATACTTCCTATCAGGGAATAGTCCATTCCCTCTGCCCGCTTGATAATGGATTTCATTTTCCGCAATGCCATCAAAATCAGCATAACGGTATAGTCTGCCACACTTCCTGTTGAATAGGAGACATTGCTGACTGCCATTCCGTATTTCTCTGCCGCCTCTACATCCACATGGTCATAGCCAATGGTTCTGGTGGAAATATGCTTTACCCCTGCAGCTTTCCAGATTTGTATAATATCCTCTGTAATCGGCGTGGTTATCACGCTGACTCCCTCGCAGCCCTCCGCCAGAGCTGCATTTTCAGGTGTGGGCGTCTCTCTGATTGGAACAATCTCTGCTCCATACTGTTTGCCGAATTTTTCAAAATATGGCGCCTCATCAAAATCCCTGTAGTTGTATGCCGCTATTTTCATATTCTGCCTTCTTTCCCTTCCGTTTTGGATATCCGGAGCATTCTTATATTTAGAGATACTTCGATGCGTAGGTCATTATGCCCGCAACCGTTTTACCATCTGTAATTTTCCCCTGGTAAATAAGCTGCTTCAAATCCTCCACATCCCACAGCTCCACATTAATTTCTTCATCCGGGTCTAAATGCTGCTGTGTCTTTTTTAAGTTTCTCGCAAGATACAAATCAATCTTTTCATTACAGAATGCCACTGTGGTATTAACCGTTAACAGATATTCAAAATCATCTGTGTAATAACCGGTCTCTTCCTCCAATTCCCGCTTTGCACACTCAAGGGTCGGCTCCTTCGGGTCATCCAGCTTGCCTGCCGGAAGCTCCAGCGTAAAACGGTCTAAGGCATTCCGGTACTGGCGTACCATTAAAAGCTTTCCGTCCTCATTTACTGCCACCACCGCAGCAGCCCCGTCATGATGAATATAATCCCATTCGGCAATATTACCGTTAACCTCCACCGTATCCTTATAGAGACTAATCACTGTCCCCTGTGCCCGCAGCTCTCTCTTTAAACGCTTTACCGGTTCCATACCTTATCCTCCTATTATACATAATCTGTTTTCTCTATTTTATCAGAATTTGTTTCACATTACTATGCCGCCAAGATGGTTTTTTATTTTATTCCATAGAATAGAGCAAGGCATTGCAGATGGCAGCCGCCACATTGCTGCCCCCCTTTCTGCCTCTGGCTACAATATAGGGAACAGGCGCTTTCATAATCAGCTCTTTTGCTTCCACCACATTTACAAAGCCTACCGGAACGCCGATAATCCCCTCCGGCTGAAGCATTCCACCCTGAATCAGCTCATACAAACGGATTAGTGCTGTGGGCGCGTTGCCGATAGCAAAAATAAGAGGACAATGGAGCGCTGCCGCTTTATCCATGCTCGCCACCGCCCTGGTGCTCCCCTGCTTTCTCGCGGCTTCTGCCACATCCTCATCACTCATAAAACAGTAAACCTCTCCACCATACCTGGCTAACTGCTTTTTATTGATTCCTGCCCTTGCCATCTGGGTATCTGTTACAATACTCACACCATTCCGGATTGCCTGCTGAAAACGATCCACCGCATTTTCCGAAAAGCAGAGATTGTCAACATAATCGAAATCCGCCGATGTATGGATAACCCGTTTGATAATGGGCTCCTCCTTAGAATCAAGGACAATGTCACCCAGCTCCTGTGTAATAATCTCAAAGCTTCTCTTTTCTATATCCGACGGAAGCACATTTTGCAGTTCTATTTTGTGTTGTTCCTCCATACCGCATCATCCTTTCTGTTACCTGCTTTCCTTGCTGTCTGTTATCACTCTTTTTCATTTAAAATCTCATATATACGCTGCATATTAAGGCTTTTTCTTAAGATGTCTGCCAGCTTATTATACTGCATTTCCCTGTATTCCCGGAAGCTCACCCGGCTGTCTCTTTCATATGCAATTCCTTTTCTGTCACAGAGCAGCTCCACAAATGCCTGCCGAAATTCCTCCTCATCAAAAATACCATGTATATAGGTACCCATCACATTATCCGTGTAACAGCCGTCATATTTTACCATGTGCTTGTCCGGTAAAGGCTCCGCTGTATTACTCCCTGTAAAATGTTCCTGAAAAAGCTCCAGCAGACAGTCCCCTGTATGCTCTGTTCTTCCCATATGAATCTCGTAACCGCTGACCTTTTTCCCTGTAAGCTTTTCCAGCCCGCCTGCCAGCTGGCAGACACGCCCCTTTACCCGTGTCCGGGTTTTCTCCGGTTCAAAACAGGTCTGCATGGAAAGCAGTCCCATTCCGCGAACCGTATTCTTTCCCTCCACGCCACAATTATCCGTAATCGTTTCTCCAAGCATCTGGTAGCCGCCGCAAATACCAATCACCATTGTTTTATGATTTTCCCGGGTATTGTCCGCCTCCGGTTTATTCCCTCCGGCAAGCCGGACAATGGCTGCCTCCAGACCGCTTTCCCGCAGCCAGCACATATCCTGTATTGTATTTTTCGTTCCTGGCAGAATTACCACATCCGGATTCCCCAGCTCAGACAGCTTATCCACATATCGCACCGACAGCATTGGTTCCAGGGAAAGCGCCTGGAAATCCGTGAAATTTGATACCTTCGGCAGACGTATAACCGCAATGTCCACCCCCTGCTTTACCAGCTTGTCATTCAGACATTCCGCCAGGGAGTCTTCCTCTTCAATATCCACCTCCGCATAGGGTACAACCCCAAGCACCTGCTTTCCACAGCGCTCCTCTAACATGGCAATTCCCGGTTCCAATATTTTTTCATCTCCCCGGAATTTATTTATAACCAGACCCTTAATTCGTTCCTGTTCCTCCGGCTCTAACAGCATAACCGTACCCACCAGCTGGGCAAAGACGCCTCCCCTGTCAATATCACCCACCAACAATACCGGGGCATCCGCCATCTCTGCCATCCCCATATTAACAATATCATCCTGCTTTAGATTAATTTCAGCCGGACTGCCTGCTCCTTCAATGACAATAATATCATATTCCTCTGAAAGCCCGTGAAAAGCCTCCCGAATAACCGGGATATACTCCTTTTTTTTCTGAAAATACTCCATTGCCCGCATATTACAGACAACCTCTCCGTTGACAATTACCTGTGACCCCATATCCGTAGTTGGCTTTAACAAAATGGGATTCATCCTGACATCCGGCTCAATTCCTGCCGCCTCTGCCTGTACTGCCTGCGCCCGTCCTATCTCAAGATTATCCTTTGTAATATAGGAATTTAATGCCATGTTCTGGGATTTAAACGGAGCCACCCGGTAACCGTCCTGCTTAAAAATCCTGCAAAGTCCCGCTGCAATCAGGCTTTTCCCCGCATTGGACATGGTACCCTGTATCATAATTGATTTTGCCATTTTTTCTCCCTTCCTGTCACTGCTCCGGAATGCTGCGCCATCTTTGAATCAACTCCCTATTTTCCGCATGGCTCCTTACTGCAATACGAAAATACCCCCGGGAAAGATTCCGGTAATTACTGCAATCCCGGATTAATATTTTTCTCTCCAATAAACGTTCCTTTAAATCTTCCCTGCTGTGAAAAAAAATGAAGTTTGCCCTGGACGCATATATTCTGTCTGCCAGTCCATTTTGTAATTCCCGTATTAAATACTCTTTTTCCGTTTTTATGAGTAATCTTGTCTGCATCACAAAATCCTCATCCTTTAACGCTTCTTCCCCCGCAGCCTGGGCAATCACCGATGTATTCCAGGGCGGCAGGCATTTCCTCAATTGCTCCGCTAATACCGGGTTTGCACACAAAATATATCCCAGCCGTAATCCCGGCATCCCATATACCTTTGTAAAGGCCCGGAGCACCAGGAGATGCGGAAATGTTTCCAGTTCATGCTTCATGGTATATAATTCTTCCTCTTCCAGAAATGGAAGAAAGCATTCATCCACACAGAGATAAGTATCTGTCCTTTCACACCTTTCCGCAATTTTTATGAGTGTTGCTTTATCCATAACGGTTCCCGTTGGATTATTGGGATTACAGAGAAACACAATATCCGTCTCCCCATTAATTGCAGTTAAAAAATCCCTTTCGCAGCCTCCTGCCAGCGCAAAGCCGTGACATTCCTGCAGATTCCAGAACTGCATCTTTCCTCCCGCTGCTGACACCGCATTTTCATACTCCGAAAAGGCCGGTGCCATGCCAAGGGCTTTTCGGGGCTTTTGTGCGTAACAAAGCCCATAGATTAATTCTGCCGCGCCATTTCCGGGAATCACATGGCAGGGATTTACGCCCTCCCTTTCACCAATTACCCTGCACAGGCTGGAACCGCAATAATCCGGATATTCCCCGATATGGGAAATCGCCCTTTGAACCGCTGCCATACAGCCCTCCGGCATCCCCAGCGGATTGATGTTGGATGAAAAATCATAGTCTGTCCTGTTGCGGTAAATATCGCCGCCATGCTGAAATTCCATATCCTGTCCTTTCTCTACACTGTTGTCCGCTCCTTTAAACCGCCCAGATAAAGGCAGTTATCAGTATTCCAACTGCCATCATCATACAAGAAGCCACATACAACATATCATTTGCTCTTTTAATATCCTGTACCTGTATATCCCTGCCTGCATCCCCAATTACCGGCTTGTGGACAAGCTTTCCAAAATAACAGGCATCTCCCGCCAGCTGTA
>JAXVOW010000182.1:0-2494 GCA_037301995.1 bacterium
TGGTCCCCTGCATGGAGGAGTAGAATTAGGTCATATGGTAATTCAGGCAGACGGTGAGCCTTGTACCTGTGGAAGAAAAGGCTGCCTGGAGGCGTATGCATCGGCAACCGCCCTTTTGCGGATGGCACAAAAGGCGGCAAAAGAAAATCCGGCTTCGGTTATGAACCGGCTGTGTGGAAACCGGCTGGAATGCATGAATGGAGAGATTCCATTTCAGGCGGCGGATATGGGAGATGAAGCGGCGAAGGGTGTGATTGCGGAATATGAATATTATCTGGCGACAGGAATTGCCAACGTGATTAATATCTTCCGCCCGGAGATGGTTATTCTGGGCGGTGGCGTGGCAGCCCAGAAGGAAAATCTCACCCAGCCTCTGGAGGAGATGGTAAAAGAGCTCTGCTTTGGAGGCTCCCATGGGGAGGTAGCGCGTATTGTTACCTCTAAGCTTGGCAATGATGCGGGGATTATCGGCGCAGCCAGCCTGTTTTACTGTTGGCTATAGATGGCACCTCCTGTACAGGAGGTGTCTTTTACTGTGCAGCACCATTTACATAGAGAGTAAATCCATTGGTATCCACATTGTCCATGCTTCCCTCAAAGGAAGTGATATAGCTGTCTGCGGTTAATTTCCAGGTACTGCCGCTGTCAAGGCTTACGTTTACCGTACCGCCCTCCTGCGCTTCGTTTATGCTTCCCTCGAAGCTGCTTTCTTCTGAAAGGGAAAGTGTGAGGGAGGATATTTCATCTACAATGATTTTACCGGTTAATTTCTGGTCTGTGGTATACAGCTTCATATCTGCACCGTTGCTTCCGGCGGTTCCCCAGCCCCGTGAACCGTCATTGCCCGCAATCCTTAAAAGGGTGTCATTTGCAAGGGTAAGGGCGACGTTTTCAAGGTTTACGGTAGAGGAGGTATTGGTGGAGTAAAAGAGGTCTCCATTCTGACCCGTAATACTTCCCCCGGAAACGGTAAAGCCCGCCTCACCCTCCTGCGCATCTCCGGACATGCTCTGGTATATCATGATAGTATGCAGATTTTCAGTTTCATCTCCCTGGTAGGTTCCCTGCATATTGCCGGAAACCTCACAGTTATTAAGGGTTACGGAATTTTTTCCCTCAATTACCACGCCCTCCGATGCGGTTGCGTTTAAGACGGCGTCTGTAACGGTAATATCTGCCGTGCAGTAGACAGCAGGAGAACCGGTGCCATTTGTGGTATAGGTTCCCTGGGTGACATTAAGAGTACCGCCGCCCCGGTCACTGCGGATTGCTGCAGAGGACTGTCCGTTTGTCTCAATATTTAAATTGGACGCCTGGATAGAGGCTCCACCGGTTACATCAATACCGCCGGAATTGTCAGCAGAAGTGGTTATGCTGGTATTGCTCACCGTTACATTGGTATTACTGCCATAGGCAAAAATACCGTTGGCACCCTGGGCGCTGGTGGTAATGATGGAATCTGTTAAGGTTGCGGAAGCACCGTCCAGACTTAAGAACCCGGCATTTAATCCGTAAAAATCACTGCTCTCCGTATTGCTGGTATCACCGGAAGTCTTTTGAATGCTGAGGGCGGTGCCGCTATAAGTAACAGAACCCTCCACACGGAGGGCATTTTCATCTGTATTTTGGGAAATGTAAGAGACATCGGATTCCTGTTTGTCTTCCGTGATAGTAGTGGCACCGGTTCCGGTATCGGCAGAGCCGCTGCTGCCCGGCTCTTCCATGGCACCATTTCCCTTTTCCGTGGAAGAAAGGGAAATGGAGGTAATGGTGTTGTCGTCACCGAAGGTAATAGTCAGCATGCTGTTTTCTGTAATATCAGAAAGACTGCTATCCTGTAATACGGATTCATCTGTAATGGTCAGAGTAAAAGTAGTGCGGCTGCTGTTTTCGTTTCCGGTATTCGAGGAGAGCTCCGGCGGCTCCTGTTCATTGTTGTCAGAAGCTTCTCCCTCCGGTTTTTCCGGTGGGGTCTCATTTTGTGTATCGCTGTTTCCTGCATCATCTCCGGAGTTATTTTCCGACGGATTGCCCTCTGGCATTCCATTCATCCTTCCCCCGCCCATCCGCATGCCTTCGGATAAAGACAGGGTAATGGTATTGCCATCAATGGCTGTGACCGTTCCGGTGAGGGTTGTATTTTCAAAGGTAACTGTATTCTGGCTGGCGGTTCCTGCATTCTGTGAATTTCCAGCCGTCTCATTGCCGCTGCATCCGGTTAACAGGGAGCTGGCAAGAAGCAGAGACATGGTAAATGGTAGTAAGTGTTTTTTAATTTTCATAGGCATTCTCCTTTTCTGACTTTCTATGGGTATCTTACAAAAGAAAGATTAAAGCTAAATTGAAAATATGTGATAGAAATGTGAACGGAGCAGGAAGGAATTTCTTCCTTGTATTTACTATAATTATGTGCTACGTTACATATATTATTAAAGATTTCCGGCAGAACAGATAATGGAGGAGTATCATGCAGATCCTTAGAAAAATTACCAGC
>JAXVOW010000183.1:0-2264 GCA_037301995.1 bacterium
GCCGGATAAAAATCTTCTCGGAATTGTGGCATTTGGAAAGGATACGGCGGTAGAGCAGTTTCTTTCCGATAAAAAAATGTTTTCAAGGTTTACGGTGAATCCGGTTACAACCGCCACCAATATTGAAAAGGCAGTGACAGCTGCCTGTTCCATGTTTGATGAGGGCGTGACGAAACAGCTGGTTTTAATCACGGACGGAAGTGAAAATGAGGGCAGCATGAGCCTTGCGGCAACCACATTAAAGGGGAGTGAGGTGGAGCTTTTATCCATCGCCATGGAGGACAGTATCAGCGGAAATAGTGAAGTGTACATCAGCGGTTTGTCCGCACCGAATGTAATTCACGCAGGCGACCATTATAATGTTACGGTATCTATAACCTCCAATGTGGAGACAGATGCCCTGCTTTCCCTATATGCCGGACGGATAACCAAGGGCCAGCAGAATATTCATCTGACGAAAGGGGAGAACCAGTTTGTTTTTGAGGATATGGGAGAAGAGGGGACGATTGCCCAGTATAAGGCAGTGATTGAACCCCAGGAGGATACCATCTCAATCAATAATACCTATGTGACCTTTGCAGAGATTGAGGCGAGGCCGAGAGTGCTGCTGATAGAGGGTAAAGCGGATGAAGGGAATGAATTTGAGAAGGTCTTAACCGCAGCTAATATTGACTATGATAAGGTTACCCCGAAGGGGGCGCCTATTACGCTGTCAGGGCTTAACCAGTATAAGGCGGTTATTACACTGGATGTACACTATGATGATTTGCGGGAAGGCTTTGTCAATGCCCTGCAGTCCTATGTAAAGGATTATGCCGGCGGTTATATCTGTATCGGCGGGGAGAACAGCTTTGCCTTAGGGGGTTACCGGGATACGGTGTTAGAAGAGCTTCTTCCGGTGGATATGGATTTGCAGGGAGAGAAGGAAATACCGAAGATGGCAATGGCGATGGCCATTGACCAGTCGGGAAGTATGACCAGCCCGTCGGAAGAAAATACATCTGTGACAGGTCTGGATTTGGCAAAACAGGCAGCACTTTCCGGGGTATCTGAGCTGAGAAGCAGTGACGAAATAGGAATACTGGCTTTTGATGATACCTATCATTGGATTGTGCCGATAAAAGAGGCAGAAGACATGGAACAGATTAAGGAGGATATCAGTTCCATTGGCTACGGAGGGGGCACCAGCATTTATCCTGCCCTGCAGCAGGCATATGAACAGATTTTAAAGAGTGATGCAAAGCTTAAGCATATTATTCTGTTGACGGACGGACAGGATGGCTTTAACCAGTATGACAGTCTTTTGAACCAGATAAATGAGGCGGGAATTACGGTATCTACCGTTGCAGTGGGAAGTGAGTCTGACCAGCAGACCCTTCGCTACATTGCAGAAAAATGCGGAGGAAGATTTTATTATACGGATGTCAACAATTCCATTCCAAGAATTTTTGCTCAGGAGGTCTATCTATCCACAAACACGTATCTGATTAATGAAGAATTTTATCCATCCATTACAAGCAATAATGAGATACTGGAGGGGGTAATGGATGACGGATGTCCGGCACTTCTCGGATATGTGGCGGCAACGGCAAAGCAGGCGGCAGATGTGATATTGGAATCAGACCGGGAGGACCCTGTACTCAGTACATGGCAGTATGGTCTGGGAAGAACAGTGGCATGGAACAGTGACGGAAACAATGAGTGGACCGCCCGTTATGCGGTATGGGATAATTATCCAATGCTCTGGTCCAATATCATTCACTATGTGATTTCGGATTCCGGGCTTGGAGAAGACGACCTTGAGGTAGTAAAAGAGGGCAATACCGCATCTATTACCTATCAGACAAAGGACTATGACAAGGACACAAAAGTAAAAGCGGTGGTAACGGATGAAAACGGAAACGCAAAGGAAGTATCCCTGGATGCGTTAAAGCCGGGGGTTTTCGGGACGGATTTAGATGTGTCAGAGGTTGGCGTTTACAGTGTAAGCATCCGGAAAATGTCCGGTGAGGAGATTGTGAAAAATTATAATACGGCTTATGCAAACCAGTATTCTGCGGAGTACCAGTTTTCCGACAGCGATACAGATTTGGCATCCTTTGTCAAGCAGGCGGCAGGACAGGAGATTACGTTATCCGACAATATCTGGAAGCAGAATCAGAATACGGTAAAATCAAGGGTTTCTCTTACTGTGCCGCTGCTGGTTTTTGCGATTTTCCTGTTTTTGCTGGATATTATTATCAGAAGATTTTCCATTGACCTGT
>JAXVOW010000184.1:0-5224 GCA_037301995.1 bacterium
AATTACTGTGATTACGGCAATTGCTGCAAGCACAATGCATGCAATTACAGCTCCGCTTATCTTTTCCTCTGCCACAAGATTTCCCATACTTTTCTGGAGATTATCGGCAGCAAAGTCTACCTCAGCCTGGGTTGCATCTTCCTTTGCATTAACAGACTGTGCCTGGGTCAGCCAGGTAATCATAAAATCATAGGTCTCTTTCGTATATGCTGACTGGTCCAGATTCACAGCTTTCTGAATTGTCTCTTCCAGGGAAGCTTTGTCTACTGCTGCGGCCTTCTCCGGTTCCTCTGTCATCTCTTCTGTTACTTCCGGCTGTTCAACCGTATTCTCCGTGTATGTAATTCCATCCAGATATGGGTGTTTAATAGCATTGACCGGTATTGCTTTAAAACATTCTTTCTCCGCATCCTTCTTACTATATACCAGCAATCCAATCATTTCTCCGGAAACTGCATCCAATAAGACACCACCAGAATTTCCACTGGAAATAATTCCACTGATTTTAACGGACTGGTCATTAACCTCCGATACAACACCGGAAACCAGATTAATATCCGTTGGCTTGAAGGATACCGCTCCCTCATTACTAAACGGCTTTGTTGTGGGATAGCCTGCTGCAAAAACCGTCTGTGCCACTACTGTTACATCATCTTTACACATAACAACTGCAGGACGGTCTGTCTCCTCCTCCAGATTAAGAATTGCAAAATCGTTATCCTTGCTTTCCTGTGCAATGCTTGCTGTAATTAAGACATCATCCTGCTTTACAATTGCAATTTGCATATTTTCATCACTGGTAATTTCTGCCGTACTGCCCTGCTTTGTGATATATTTAACAGCTTTCTTAATATTTGATTCTGTCATATGTACAACATGATAATTTGTCAAAACAGTATTGCTGTTAAGCACAACCCCACTTCCACTCTGTACCGTATACCTCTTTCCATCCTGACCCGTGTACGTCATAACAACCTGAACCACGCTGTTTTTGTTGTTTTCCAGACATTCTCCTTCTGCTCTGGCAATCTTCCCAATACACAATACCATTATCACTACTAATACATATGTCTTTATCCTCTTCATTTGCACTACCTTCCCACCATAATTTTAGCGTATAGTTTAATATAGATTAAAATATATCTACTTTTTTAGAATATGTCAATAGATTTTTATAAATTTAATTATTTTTATTTGAACAAGTTAATTCCAAATACACAATAAAAAAACAAAAGAAATTCTTTTGTTTATAGACTTTCTTTTGTTTTTTTCTTTAAATTTATTAAATTATAAATATTTCGTAGTCAATTAATTAATTTTCAATTTAAAGTTTAAAGTTTACTTGTCGTTAAATAAATTTTCGTCTTTCAGCTATAGGACATAATATGACAATTATATGTTTTTGCATCATTTTGTAATTTTTCCAGTGCTGCCTACTATCCTTTTGGGAGTGCCTTTGAGACATAGTGTGCCAGAAAAATGAACAGGCCCATGATAGCCATATACTCTGTAAAAAAGAGCAGGACAGGTCTTTCATAATCAAAAAACACAAAGGAGGATGTCAAAAACATATAGGACAGAAATTGATTTTTCAAAAAAGCATAAAGACCATATCCGGCAACCAAGGCCGCAGCTACGCACAGAAGGATTCGCCGAGGCTTAGAGGTAACCGGCCCGGTGGCTTTACGCACCATGCCGAGAATCATATTCCAGTGCAGGCCGAGATGCAGAGCCATCAGAACAAATCCCCAAAATGCAGAAAGCACATGTAATGGTCTTGCCAGAGCGATACCGCCGGAAATCGGCAGAAAGACAAAGACTTCTCTGGAAAGAACAATCCCACTCACCATTAAACCGAGCATAGAAAGTAGTACAGCAAAATTTGTCACTGTCTGTAAGATACGCACAGGCGTATATTTTCCTTTGAAAAGATGGCTGTACCAGCTCCGGTTCAAAATATGATGGGCAATCCATAAAATAAGCATACCTGCTCCAAGCCATTCATGTGCAGAATCCCCGGTAAGCTGCCGCGCCATAAGAAACAGAAATAAGACTGTCATTACCATGTCAACGGCTATCTTAAATACAAATTTTTTCTTCATTAAAAACAATCCTCCCATTTACAGATAAGAGCCTGCCTGTTAAACCACGGGCAGGCTCTTACCTGTTATTGTTACTCAGTTGTTAAATTCAGACTGCTTACCCAATTTACAACCTCGCTCTCTGCTTTTGACACACTGTTTCGTGAAATGGATAGTCCGTCAAAAATAACAGTTGCGCCCGGTTGTAATTCAGAAATCGTCTGAATCGTTCCGGAAAAGCCGCTGCCACCATGAGTAGTAAACGGAATAATGGTTTTGCCGCTAAAATCATATTCTTCGAGAAATGTATACAGCGGCATCGGAAGATCAGCGTTCCAGTTAGGATAACCGAGGAAAATCACATCATAGCTGTCGAAATTCTCAATCTGCGTTGCAAGCTCCGGTCTCGCATTATCCGCTTTCTCATTATAGGCAAACTCTAAAAGGGGATTGTGTGTTGTGGGATATTCCTGTACCGTTTCAATGGCAAACAAAGCCCCTCCAGTTTCACGCTGAATAATCTGCGCAATGTACTCGTTATTGCCCAATGCTTCCCCGTTTACTGCAACACGACTCGCACCGGATACTGTGTCCACACCGTCTGTTTCCATGACGGAGAAATATGCAATCAAAATATTACCGCTTCCTGCTTCCGCCGTATCCGAAGCTTCTGCGTTTCCTGTTTCATTATCTGTGGGTTCCACTGTGCTTTCTTCCGTACTGCTGTCATTGGGTTCCGTTGTCGGAGTTGTTACCTCCGTTTCTGCCGGTGTATCCTCCACAGTATTCTGATTGCTATTGCCACAAGCAGCCAGAGAAAGAAGCAGCAGAGCAGAAAGAAGAATAGATGTTAATCTTTTCATAGAATTTTGCTCCTTTACTTTTTGTTATGAATCTATGTCAACAGATGTTTTTGCCCATCTGATATGCTTCCTGCATTGCGGGGTTCTTTTGAATATCGCCAAGCTGCCAGGCTCCTGCGCCATAGATTACGCCCATCTCTTTTGCTCCCGGCAGACATTCTATGTAACCACGCAGTCCGTCAATCGTCCGCTCCATCTCATCCTTCCCATCGGCAGCGGTGGCAATCAAGTAAAATTCCTTGTTTTCCAGACCGGCTTTCTGCGCTCCGCCCAAAGTGCGGTCAATCATGGTTTTCATCTGCGCACACATGGTGTAGAAGTATACGGGAGTCGCCAGAACAATCACATCCGCATCCCGCATTTTTGCAATGACCTGTTCCATATCGTCCTGTTTCACACAATGTCCCAGCTTTTTACAGGCATAGCAGGCGGAGCAATAATCAATGGTAAGCTCTGCGAGCCGGATTTTATCCACCCGGTTGCCCGCTTCTTCTGCGCCTTTCATAAACTGTTCACAAAGCGTGTCTGAATTGCCGCCCTTACGAGGACTGGAGAAAATAATCAATACATTTTTACTCATTTTCTGTCTGAACTCCTTCCTCATTTACTAATTATCTGCAAATACATTCTCTGTCAGATAAGCGAGGATACCCTCTGTATCAGATGCCTCTGTAAACAAACCATCATGGACATTCGCTCCCGCAGCACTTTCCCGTACAAATTCCATGGAATTATCAAACTGTTCTGTATCCATGGATGCGGACTGTGCAAAGGGATAAACCTCCACACCGGAAAGGTCGTAGTTCTCTAAAAATGTTCCGATAATCATCGGAGCCGTATGCCACCAGATGGGATAACCCACGAAGACCGTATCGTATTCCGAAATAGAATCTGGCAGATTGGCAATTTCCGGGCGGGCATTTTCATCACGCTCCACCAGCGCAACGTCACCACATTCCTCATAGTCGGTCGGATAGGGCTTCAGTGGTTCAAGTTCCAGCAGGTCGCCTCCAGTCTGCTCCTGAATGTAGGTTGCCATTTTCTGGGTGTTCCCAGAGGAAGACCATGAAAAATATACAATCAGAGTTTTTCCATTCTCACCAGATACTCCTGTTGTCTCTTTACCTTCCTCGCTTACAGTTGTTTCAGGTTCCGAAGATTCAACCTGCGTTTCATCACCGGGCTGCGCAACATTTCCCGTCAACCCTAATTCCGAAAGCCATCCGTCAAGCTCACTTGTCCCACTAATCCGTCTTTCCCCATATACCGCTAAACCGTCACAGGAATTGAGGAATGTGGGCATTGTTTCATCAATGTCACTTCCACCGCTGGTACAGAACGGAATAATGAGTTTCCCGGTCAGATTATAGCTTTCCAAAAACGTGTTGACGGGAGCCGGTGTTGCATGCCACCATACCGGATATCCCACAAACACAATGTCGTACTCATCCATATTAGAGACGGTATTGGTAAGCACAGGTCTCTCATTATTTCTGATTTCACGGTTAGACTCCTGATACACGTCGGAATAGCCATCCTGAACTGCAATTTCAAACAAGTCGCCTCCGGTTTTTTCGTTCAAAGCGGTTGCAACATTTTTTGTTGTGCCGGAATAGGAAAAATAAGCAACCAGCACTTTTATGCCGGATTCGGAGAGAATTTCTTCTTTCACCTCCTCAGTCTGCGAATCGTTCAGAGAATTATCCGATAAGTTTCTGAGCACCGCCGGATAACGATAAATGTTGTACCCTGCAAAAGCAAGTGCAATAATAATTAACACTGCGATACCCGCAATCAAACCTTTTTTACGCTTCATCGTCATCCCTCCTTACATACATTCCATCAAAATCTGATAGATTTCCTCCCGGTCAAGCTCCCGGGGACCAACCTTAATGATATTGCAGGTATCGGCAACCTGCCGTAATACCTCCGGTGTGATTTCCACTATGGATTGAAGCTGTCCCATTTTGGTTGGAAGCCCGCATTCTTTGATGAAGTTTTCCAGAGCATCCACACCGGCCTCAGCAGTATCTACATCGAAAACCACCTTTGCAAACCGGGTAAATTTTTTCGGCGCATCCTCCACGATATGACGGTAATAGGCAGGATGGATTACCGCAAGTCCCTGCCCATGATTGCAATCCGTATAAGCACCCAGCTGATGCTCCATCTGATGTGCCTGAAAGTCGGTCAGACGGCCACATTTCAAAATTCCGTTTTCTGCCATGGCAGAATCCCACATCAAATTGCTCCGGGCCTGACAATCATCCATATTTTTCA
>JAXVOW010000185.1:0-2700 GCA_037301995.1 bacterium
TTTCCTCCCGTTCTTTCCTGGAAACACGCTGGTAAATCAACGGAAGCTCCACATTTTCATAAGCTGTCAATTTATTTAACAGATTAAAATTCTGAAATACAAATCCAATTTTTTCATTCCGCACCAGTGCTAAATCATCCTCAGAATATTCTTCAATAGGCATACCATCCAGATAATATTTTCCTTCATCTGCCACATCCAGACATCCAATCATATTCATCAATGTAGATTTGCCACTGCCGGATGGTCCAATAATACTGACAAATTCGCCATCATCTATATGCAATGAAGCATGGTCCAAAGCCTTGACAATTTCGCCGCCGATTTCATAGGTCTTACATATATTTTCTAATACAATCATTTGCTCTCACTCCTCTGTCCAAATGATATTTATTCTCAATACTTTTCCAAGCAGACCATTACTATTGTCTGCCGCCCGGACCACCGCCGGACATTCCTGCGCCGCCTCTGCCTGAGCCATCATCAAACTGTCCTTTTCCACCGTCTGGCATATCACCTGAACCACCCATACCAGGCATATCCATACCATCCTTGCCATTTCCGGTATTTTCACTTGTTTCTTCACTGCCCATAATCTGATAATAAATGGTATCTCCTTCGGAAAGCCCGGACTGGATTTCCACGTTATTCTCATCGGAAAGTCCAAGTGTCACCTCAGTCTGTCCAGTCAGTTCACCAGAGGATTCATCATAACCGGTATATACATAAGCCTTAGCACCCATATCCGTTACTGCCGCCAATGGTACTGTTAATACATTCTCTGCCTGCTCTATAATAACCGCAACAGAAGCGTTCATGCCGGATAACATTGCATCAGTCTTTTCAAAGGTAATCTCCACCGGATACTGTGCTACACCGTTGCTTGCACTGGCACTGCCGCTGACACTGGTTATCTCACCGGTAAAGGTCTCTCCTTCAATGGCATCCAGCGTAATCTCTGCAGATAATCCCACCTGCATGGAACCAATATCCAGTTCATCCACATTCATTGTAACTTTCATCTCATCACCATTTGCAATGACAAAAGCACTGGTTGTTTCTACAGATGTGGTAGTCTGGCTTGCAGAAGAAGAGCCTGATGTACTGCCGGTGGAAGTGCTGCCGCCTGTTTTCGTTCCTCCTGTGGAACTGCTTCCACCGGCTGAACCATTTTCATTTGTTCCATTATCAGAGCCAGTCTTTGCCCCATCCGAAGAGTTTTCATTATCCGGTTTTTCTGTTTTGTCATACTCGTTTGTGGAATCTGTCCCATTCGTTTTATCTTCCGAGGTACTGCTGTCATCTGTTGAAGCTACAGCATCTGTACTATTCTGGTCTGTCGTTCCTTCAGTTACTACTACCTTCACCGCAGAGCTTGCAGCAAATTCTGTTGTTTCTTTATATCTCACATACCATGTTCCTGCCGCCACTGCGGTACTCTTATCTGTACACTCTGTCCAGTCATCGGCGTTTTCGTTATCTGCATATTCCATATCCGTAGTCGTTCCAACTATCTTGCCTGCTTCCGCCGTCAGATTGACCGGTGCCGGCAAGGCCTCCTTGGTAACCGCTGTACTGCTTACCTGTGTTACTGTCTGCATTGCTGACATAGCGGTAAATCCAGAGGTGCCAGTTTCATCCGCCAGCACTTTTTCTGTCGTTTCAGCAGACCCTGCCGATGATACTTTTGTTGTTACGGTATTTTCAACCTCTGTCTCTGATGCTTCACTCATTGTAAATCCGGCACTGGTACTGGATTGATTGGAAGTGGTTGATGTAGAATCTGCCGTCACATTAATGGTTTCCACCATGCCATCTGCAGTTGCTGCTATTCCTCCATTTGACTGGATTGCCACCAGGTTATTCAGCAGGGCAACCAGCTGCTGCCGCTCTTTAACTGCCTGCATATATTCCGCTGACTTTGTACTGCTGTCCAGTGTATAGACCTTTGTAGATGCACTGACTGTACTATCCAGGGAAACATTTAAAGAAGAAATGGTTCCACTGCTTCCTACTACCTGAATTACCTGGTGTATTGAAGCATTTCCTTTTCCAAGTGCAATGCCATCCTCACTGGTTACCGATACCTCTTCCTCATAGTCAAACACACTATCATCAAAGGTAATCACTGCACCATCTATGCCCACTGTTTCCACCGTTCCATCCGTCTTTGTATCTCCACTGCTCACCTCTACTTCATCGCCCGTATTTATATTTCCCACATTTGCAAGCGTCACCTGCATCAGACCGTCTGCAGAGATTAACAGCAAAGCCCCATTTTCCTGCATGGCATCTGCCACACTATCGCCTTCATCTGCATAAATCTTTTTTACTCTGCCTGCCACACCTGCTTTGATACTCTGACTTGTACTGCTGCTCTCAGAGGCTATCGTGCTATCCACCTCACTGATTGCCTCCTCTATCTCATTAAGACAGGCGGCATGTGAGGCTTCATCTACGGTTGCAAGCAACGTACCTTCTGTAACAGTACTTCCTTCACTAACCAGCATTTCAGATACCACCAAATCAGAAGGCAATACAATTTCTGTCTGATTTGCATAGGAAATGGTTCCCGTTCCGGAAATACTGGTCTCAATAGTTCCTGTTGTTACCGTTGCTTCCATCTGCTTTGAACCGGACTCACCTTTGACGCGGGAGTGTCTGGAAATACTATAAATAGCAGCTGCTGCAAATACCCAA
>JAXVOW010000186.1:0-2538 GCA_037301995.1 bacterium
ATTTTTTTATGAGTAAAAGGCCCGCCGCATAGTCAAATCCCTGCGGCGGGCCTTCGGTCGGTTCAAACTTTTCGTTTTATGTAATTGTCTTTGGCAAAGCACATGCTTAAACAACGGAAAAGCAATGAGTAAGCGTTTCGCTGGGTTGGAACGGGAGCTTTTATATACCTCTGCTTCCTGCGTCGTCGCAAGCTCTGTATCCTTCGCTTCCGCACAAGTGCGAAAGCTCACTCACGCCGCTGTTCCTCCTTTCCCCACAAAACTCTGTTTTGCGGGGACCCCAGAGCAGGCGGATTTTGCCCTCTGTGCAAATCCTGATTTCGTCCGTGGCCGTACAAAATCCGCCTGCCCTGCTGCCGCCAAAAGCGCCTGTCTGCCATTCCATCCAGCCCCTTTCAGCGTCAGCGGGAAGCAAAGGTATAACACACTAGACTTTCCGGGGAAAGTCGTGTGCCAAGAAACCGCCGGTTTCTTTGGATTCTTCCGGTCAAAGGGGAAGCTATCCCCTCTGAACACCCCAGGCAAAGGGGAACGCCGTTCCCCTCTGTACACCCCAGGCCAACAGGGCTGCTCCCACCCCTATTGGATGACCCAGGGCCAAAGGGGCTTCCCCTTTGTAATCCACTTAATGTTCAGGCAGTGGCTATCCATTTTGAAAATTTGCCCTTGCCTCTGCCCTGCCCGAACATTAAAAACAGGCACAGAGATCTGACAGGGAACGTTCAGATTTTTGTGCCTGTTTTGATTAGCGGAGGCTGTGTAAAGCATAAACGAAACACTTGGTATTGGTGGGAGATTTTGTATTAGAGTGCGAAAACTGATTGTCCCAAGTCCATATATTTGGTATAATAAAATAGTCGAATTTTCTGACGAAGGTTCCAATATGGTCATCTCTTACAATAAGCTCTGGAAACTGCTCATTGATTGAAAAATGAGCAAGGCACACTTGAGCTTAGCAGCGGGAATGGCTCCCAATACCATGACAAAACTAAACCGTGACTAAGAAGTGACCCTAGAAACACTGGGGAAAATTTGCGGTGTGTTGGGAGTCAATATCGGGGATATTGTTGATTTACTTCCCCAGGTATAAGTATATTTATCGCATAGGAGGTTTCTTAATATGCCGGATATGGATCAAAGAATAAATTTTCAAGCGCAGGAAAATGCCACCAAGATGATAGGGTACATAAAAAAGGCCGCAGAAATGACGCATACATTCATCATGGCGGATCAAAAAGCATCAAAGGCCTTTTCTGCAATTCAAACACAAGATAAGCTCATAAAATGGACAGTCTTGCAGGAATACCTGAAAGAATACGGCGCGTTTATCAATAAGACCACCTTACTTACCGGAGTGTATGTCTACCAAGTAAATGCGGAGTTCTATGCTGAGGTTAATTTACAGGAGCTTGACCAGCAGCTTCAAATTATGGTTGGAATCGTATACCTGAAAGGGGCAGTTCATGCCGCAGTTAGTGAGACATATAAAGAGTGCCTGAAAAAGTTGCTGAGGAATAGTGGGAGATTCACCGACGCACAGCTAAATCTTTTGTAAATCGAATGGAGAGCCAATATGCCAACACTTGAATGGATTGGAAAAGATAAAGTGGTAAACCACCACCAGGAGGTGCCTTACCGGGTGCTGGAGCGCCAGTACAGCTATGACGAAACCGGACAGCACGCCGAGGACAACGGCAGCGAAAACATGATTATTCACGGCGACAATCTGGAGGCACTGAAAGCCCTGCTGCCCCGGTACGAGGGCAAGGTGAAGTGCATCTACATTGATCCGCCCTACAATACCGGCAACGAGGGCTGGGTGTACAACGATAACGTCAATGACCCCAAGATCAAAAAATGGTTGGGCGAAGTGGTTGGCAAAGAGGGTGAGGACCTTTCCCGGCATGATAAGTGGCTGTGCATGATGTATCCCCGATTGAAGCTATTGCAGCGACTGTTGGCAGAGGATGGAGTTATTTTTATCAGCATTGATGACAATGAACTGTATAATTTGAAATCTATTTGTGATGAAATTTTTGGACTTAGCTGTTTTGTGTCAAATATTTCATGGCAGCGGACATATTCTACACGAAACGACTCAAAAGGAATTGTGAACGAGGTGGAACACCTGCTCGTTTACAGTGAGCGCCCCGGCTGGAATCCAAATAAGTTGCCACGTACAGCAGAGATGGATGCCAAGTACAAGAATCCTGATAATGATGTTTTACCGTGGACAAGTAGCGACGCTTTTGCACCGGGAGCAGCAACGCATCAGGGGATGGTTTATGCAATACAGCATCCTTTTACCGGAAAATTACTGTACCCTTATAATGGTTCATGTTGGCGCTACCAGCAGGATACCATGCTTAAGTATATGAATGGATGGGCAAAATACGAGCTACGTCAACTGGATGATGCAAAGGAAAGAGCTGAAATATGTGGAGTTCCAGAGAATGAAGTACGTCCTGATGTGATGGCACTTATGTTAGCTGATTCTCTTGATAATGCAGCCGCAAATGCACAGAAAATACTAAAGCG
>JAXVOW010000187.1:0-4304 GCA_037301995.1 bacterium
AAAAATTCGAAGGGATTAAAGCACCGCAAGCAAATGATATTTGCGGGTGCAAAGCCGTGGGACGAGATTACCCATTACTATCAGCTGGCAGATGTTTTTGTTTCGGCATCCACCAGTGAAACTCAGGGACTTACTTATATAGAAGCTTTGGCGTCAGGGCTTCCTGTAGTGGCAAGAAAGGATCCGTGTCTGGATGGTGTTCTTTATCAGGGGGTCAACGGCTATGAATTTAGCGACGAAGAGTCTTTCATTTATGGCATTAACCAGGTATTATGGGAAAAGGGGATAGATTACCGGAAAAATGCCACAGAGAGTGTAGAGCAGTTTTCTACTGAAAAATTTGCGGCACGGGTGGAAAATATTTACTACCATGTTACGAAAACCCACCGGACGCTTTTAATCCGTATGGCAAATAGAATTGGCTATGAGAAGACTGGAATCAAGCCGTTAGGGGGACCAATGACAATGAATCTGGGCAAGTCAGATATGGATGCCAGCCGTATTGCTCTTGGATGCATGCGGATGGCATCGCTCTCCGTGCAGGAGGCGGCGAAGCTTGTGAATGTGGCATTAGAGCAGGGAATCACTCTTTTTGACCATGCAGATATCTATGGACAGGGCAGAAGTGAAGAGATTTTCGGCAGGGTGCTGGCAGAGAACAAGGGCATGAGAGAAAGAATGCGGATTCAGACAAAATGCGGTATCCGTGACGGATATTATGACTTGTCAAAAGCACATATTATCTCATCGGTGGAGGACAGCTTAAAGCGCCTGCAGGTTGAATGCATTGATATGCTTCTGCTTCACAGACCGGATGCGCTGATGGATGAAAATGAGGTGGCAGAGGCCTTTCAGCAGCTGGAAAAGAGCGGAAAGGTAAGGCAGTTTGGAGTCAGTAATTTCAATTCTGCACAGCTTCAGCTGTTGCAGACAGCATGCAGGAAACCCATAATGGTGAATCAGCTGCAGTTTGGTTTAATGCATGCGGGAATGGTGGCACAGGGAATGGAAACGAATACCCTGTCTGAGGGCGGTATCATGCGGGATATGGCAGTGCTGGATTACTGCCGGGTCAAGGGAATTACAGTCCAGGCATGGTCGCCGTTACAATACGGGGCCTTTAAAGGGAGCTTTGTGGATAATGAGAAATTTCCGGAATTAAATGAAGTATTAGAGCGGCTGGCACAAACCTTTGGAGTGACAAAAACAGCAGTTGCGGTGGCGTGGATTTTGCGGCATCCGGCTAATATTCAGGTGATTGCGGGAACTATGAATGTGGAGCATTTAAAAGAGTTATGTACTGCGGTTCACGTTCATTTAAGCCGGAAGGAATGGTATGAGCTGTATCAGGCAGCGGGACATACTTTGCCGTAGAAATGAATTTCTTTACATTTTCACAAAAGCATGGTACTCTCATAGAGACATTTATTATAGTTGCACAAGCATGGAATCGTGAAATGCTATATTTAGGATAAAGGAGAAAATGAATGAAAAAAACATTAGCGTTGGGACTGACGGTTGTTATGATGGCGGGATTATTAAGCGGGTGCGGCAATACATCCTCCCAATACCTGCTGGACGTAAAATATTCCAAATATGTAAAGCTCTGTAATTACAAGGGAGTAGAGGCAACCAAGGTAAATTTTGACGTTACAGAGGATGATGTACAGGGGCAGATTGAGGAAAATTTATATGATTACGTTACCTATGATGTGGTGACGAACCGTGGCATTGAAACCGGGGATTATGCCAATATTGACTATGCAGCAACGCTGGACGGAGAGGAAGCAGAGGACTATTCCGGCGAAGGAGAAGATATCTTAGTTGGTGAAGGGTATATTTATCCTGAGGTAGAAGAGGCTTTAGTGGGCATGAAGACAGGAGAGGATAAGACCGTGGAGGTGAGCCTGACGGATGAGTATGCTGAGGAGGAAGATGTAGGAAAAAAGCTTTCTGTTAAGGTAACATTAAACGAAATCAGTGTGGAAAATGTTCCGGAATATAATGAGGAATTTGTGAAAGAGAACACCGATTTTGAAACCATGGAAGAATATGAGGAAGCTGTTAAGAAGGAGCTGCAGGAATCCAAGGAAGAGGAATACAAATATGCTGCTGCGGAGGAAATCATGGCATATCTTATGGATAATTCCGAATTTGACGGGTATCCACAGGAATTATATGATGAATGTAAAGAGAACTATGACAGCGGCAATGAGTATTATGCTTCCATGTACGGAATGGAATTGCAGGATTATCTGGATATGTTCGGACTGGACGAGGAAACACAGCAGCAGGAAATCGAGGAAAATGTTCAATATGAGATAATTATTGGAGCTATTGCACAGGCGGAGGAAATTGACTGTACAGAACAGGAAATTGCGGATTTTATCAAAGATGTATATGCTGATTATGGGTATGAGAGCGAGGATGCATTTTCAGCTGATTATTCCGATGATGAGATTGGATATGAGCTGATTTATGAAAAGGTAATGGAGTTGCTCTATGAGAATGCGGAATATAAGGAAATTTCTGAGGAAGAATATTTGTTAGAACAGCAGCAGGACATGTACTTTGAAGAAGACGAAGTTTCAGATGGAGAGGAAGAAACCTTGGAGGACGGAGAAGAACAGGATTCACTGGAGGAAGGTATCCAGCTTGAGAATGGCTCCGACGGGGATACGCTGGATGTAGAGATTGATGATTCTTCTGATACAGAGGAGGAATAATCAGGCAGTAGACAAAGCTGTGTAAAATAACTATAATGTGATAAAGAATATAAAAAGGATTGTTGCGGGAAGCATTTTTTAGGGCAGCAGTCCTTTTCGTATATTATTAAGATAAAATGCTCTATAGGGCAAAGGATGGGAGGGGATAAGAATGGATGGACACAGGAGGGCTTGTCAGAAAACGGTACTGGGAAAGGTTCTGCTTTCCGGATGGCTGGTGCTTGGATGTATTTTGATGATGGCGGGGTGTACTGCTCCAATGCCGGAGGAGACAGCAGTATCAGACAGCACGTCATCTGCTGAGAGAGAGGATAAGGCTGAATATAATGAAAACGAGATTCCCCTTAAAGAATCATCTGAATATAGTATTGCTGCAAAGAACTGGAAAATCAAGAATTATCTGATAGAAGGAACGGACAATCTGTATGAGCTGTCCTTGGATGAATTATCCAATCCGGATTCATGGGTTGTTGGTATGAAGCCATATGGAAATAAATTTGCAGTAATTTTGGATAATGGCTCCTCCCGGATAAAGCTTTATCTGGTTAATCCCCTTACTATGGAAATTACGGCTTCTGTTGATTTGCCGGCAGGCGTATATGATGGGGATAAAATCCGGATAAACGATGGCAATGAGTTGGAGGTGTTGAATCTTGAGACACATGAGCTTATGGTATATGATGAAAATTTACTGGAGATGAAGCGGTTTTCCTTTGAGGGAGTACAGACAGATAATATTGTGGCTGCTAAAAATCACAAATATTTCTATTTCCTCGATTATGGAGATGGCTGCATTTATCAATACCAGATAGACACAGGGAAGAAGACTAAGATTTTTACAGATATAAATTGTGTAGAGTTTGGCAGAGTGCTTGGGCTTCTCAATCAGGATACCTGCCTTGCATTATGCTATGCCCGGACAGAACCAGAGGACATAGTTTATGAGGTGCGGGAGCTTTCTACAGGAAGTATTTTGTATCGGGATGAGGCGGAAATAGATGGCATTGAGAGTGAGGAGGATTCCTATCTGCTGCGTCATTTTGAGGAGGGACTTTTGGAAATTCTGTATGGGGAGGGAAATGGGCAGACGCCCCAGGTATTAGCTTTAAAGGAGTATGGAGAATACCAGCAGGTGGTAACAGACCTCCCGTCAAAATCAGTAGTCAGCAGTATGGTTACAGAGGATGCCGTTGAAGCATACCGTATTCTGGCAGAGGAACAGCAGCTGGAAATGCTTGATGAAGAAGAACAGAAGGCTACAATGTTTACGGTAAACCAGTATAATCTGGACACGGGTAAGCGCCAGTATGCAATGGATTTTTATTATATTCAGGATAAAGACAGTTATTTTGGAAGCTGCCGGACATTATATCTGGAAGAAGCGGAGTGTATTATCTGTTGTATCGAGGGAACTGGAAAACGCTGGCTGGTATGGGATTTGACGAAGGAGAGCAGTAAGGCGCAGGATGAAAAAAATTATCTTTATCAGTGGCAGGATTCGTCTAATCCGGATAAAGAGACTCTGGCGTTCCTGAAAGAACGGGCTGAAAAAATTGGAAAAGAAAACGGAGTGGAAAT
>JAXVOW010000188.1:0-1802 GCA_037301995.1 bacterium
ATTTACAAGACAGAGTGATGAATTGTTAGTGCCTAAGAACGTTCCACATCATGGCAGAGTAATAGCCGGTACCCGCACAATCCATGTGTTTGGTGGCAGGAGAATAGAGAGTTAATAGGTTTTTAGCAGCATGTTATAAGGAGGATAAGAATGGCAAGTTTAATTGATGGCAAGCTAATCAGCAAGCAGATTAAGGACGAGTTAAAAGAAAAGGTGGCAGCATTAAAGGCAGAGGGTAAAGAAATCGGTATGGCAGTGATTCAGGTGGGAAACGACCCTGCATCCTCTGTATATGTAGGCAATAAGAAAAAAGCCTGTGAGTATATCGGTATCCGTTCCGAAAGCTATGAGCTGCCGGAGGAGACCACGCAGGAAGAATTACTCACCTTAATTGATAAGCTCAATAAGGATGAAAAGATTCATGGTATTTTAGTCCAGCTTCCAGTTCCAAAGCATATTGATGAAGATACCGTCATTCAAGCCATTTCTCCGAAAAAGGATGTGGACGGTTTTCATCCACAAAGTGTAGGCGCTTTAAGTATTGGGCAGCCTGGCTTTGTTTCCTGTACGCCTGCCGGAATCATTCAGCTGCTTAAGAGAAGCAATGTAGAGATAGAGGGAAAAGAGTGTGTTGTAATTGGAAGAAGCAACATTGTCGGAAAACCGATGGCACTTCTTCTGTTAAGAGAAAACGGCACCGTTACCATTACCCACTCTAAGACAAAGAATTTGAAGGAGGTCTGCAAGAGGGCAGACATCTTGGTTGTTGCTATTGGAAGACCAAAGATGATAGACGCTTCTTACGTGAAGGAGGGAGCGGTTGTTATTGATGTGGGAATCCACCGTAATGAAAATAACAAGCTTTGCGGCGATGTAGATTTTGAAAGTGTAGAGCCGGTTGCATCTGCAATCACTCCGGTACCGGGTGGTGTAGGGCCTATGACAATTGCAATGCTGATGAACAACTGCGTTGAGGCAGCGACTATGTTCAAGGATTAAGCATAGACGCAGAGCTTAGAAGAATACTTTGCCTGTTTGAAGAAGATGTATTCATAGAAATCTATGAATAGGATGTTGGAACTGACTGAGTATCCATATGAAAAAGGAAAAAAGATTGGAGTCAGAAAATGATTCAGATTTTATTTGTATCCCTTGGCTGTGACAAGAATCTTGTGGACAGTGAGGTTATGCTGGGACTGCTGCAGGAAAAGGGATATGCCATTACAAATGAAGAGAAAGAAGCAGATGTTGTTGTTATCAATACCTGTTGTTTTATCCATGATGCGAAGGAAGAGAGTATCGAAAATATCATTGAGATGGGAAAATTAAAGCAGACAGGAAAGCTGAAAGCGCTGATTATTACAGGCTGTCTGGCGCAGCGTTACAGAGATGAGATAAGGACAGAATTACCGGAGGTGGATGCCATTCTTGGAACCACCAGCACAGAATCCATTGTGGAGGCAGTGGAGGAAGTGCTTTCCGGAAAGCAGTATGAACATTTTGATGATATTGATTATCTTGCCCCGAGCCATGAAAAAAGAGTGATTACCTCCGGTACTTATATGGGATATCTTAAAATTGCCGAAGGGTGTGACAAGCATTGCACCTATTGCATTATTCCGAAGGTGAGGGGACGTTACCGCAGTGTTCCGATGGAGGATTTGATTGCCCAGGCAGGATATCTGATTGCTAATGGTATTACAGAAATCTGTTTAGTGGCGCAGGAGACGACCCTTTATGGAGTTGATTTGTATGGTGAAAAGAAGC
This sequence comes from bacterium, assembly GCA_037301995.1. GTDB lineage: Bacteria > Bacillota > Clostridia > Lachnospirales > Lachnospiraceae > CAG-590. The sequence continues at coordinate 1,768 of JAXVOW010000188.1, forward strand.
TTCCCGAACTGTTAAGAAGGCTGTCGCAGCTTGAG
>JAXVOW010000189.1:0-16817 GCA_037301995.1 bacterium
TCGGTCGTGGCTTTCGTCTCTCCTCCATGCACCTCGATTCCGCTTCGCTCCATCTCGGTCGTGGCTTTCGCCACATGTTAGGGAATAAATATATAGCTATTTGTGAGCAAGCTCCCAATAGCTATATATTTATTCCCTAACGCATGGCTCAATGCTTACACGCAAAAAAAATCCGCCCCAAAAAGGGACGAACTTGCTCGCGGTACCACCCTGATTCCAAAGCATATGCTTCAGCTCTCATCATGTGTTAACGTTCATGACCCGTCAAAATCTACCATTCTGCATCTGAAATGTACTTTCCCCGCCTTTTGCAAAGACCTGCATCTCATTTTACAAAATTTCAATCTCAAAACTCCGGTGTGAAATTAAAATATTACGTGAACTAAAGGAAACTTCCAGCCGATGATTTCCTCTCTCTGGTAGAACATAATATTCTTTTGCACCATCATCGCACAATTATACAATTCATTAACTATTTGTCTCTCCACCGCTAAGTACGGCCATTCTGATTATAAGCTGCCTAAACCAAAATGCGAAACACAACCATGTCTATTGTAACATTTTTTTTACCTGTGTCAAGTATCCTTTTGACAATAAATAATTAATCACTGCTCCGATAAACAAAGAATACATACAGAAATAGAGCCATAGCATGGCAATTACAATTCCCACAAGGGAACCATACATAACCGAAAGATTCGGGAAATATTCAATATATAGTGTCACTCCCCTGGAAATAACCAGCCATGCCACTGAAGAAAAAGCCGCCCCCGGCATCTGGGACTTAATCCGCTTCCCCAAATTCATCTTTTCCTCTTTTCCCATCGGAAGTCCAAAACCTCCGGGAAGTATCACAAACATCATTAAAATAAAACCATAAAACAACAGCCATCCCATTATATACCGTATAAACAAAAGAATATTCTTAAGAGTTGACTCAAGCTCAAAAGCATCATGGATGTATAATTTATAATAATGGCTGACTGTCACATAAGCAGACATGACAACCACAAACATAGCAATCAGCAAAATTGTATATATAATGGCAATCAGCCTTGATTTTATAAAATTATTCTCCTGACGAATCTGGTACATGCTGTTAAATCCATCCATTAATGCCGCAATCCCCTTTGATGCCGACCAGAGAATCGCAACTGCCGACACAGAGATAACTGTTTTTCCGGCTCTGCTATACAAATCCTCAATAATATCCTTTACATAGGGTGTAAAGTCATTGGGTATAACCCTCATCAGAACATCCAGCACATCCTGCTGGGTAAATGGCAGATAGGTGGTAACTGCTAATATCAGAGAAATAATAGGAACCACAGACAGCAAAATAAAGAACGCTGCCTGGGCCGCACATGCTGCTGTATAATTATCACTGATTTTTATGCCAAATTTATAGACAAAATTGAAAAATAATTTTATTTTTTCAAACTTACTGTTTTCCTGATTCTTCATCTTAACCATTCCACCTGTCCTGCTCTTCCAGTCAGACTATTTACTTTCCCAATAGCTCATACATATCCTTTAGCTCCACTGCAGTATAGTAATGTGCAATAATATCACTGGCAAGATAACCAAGCTTTGCCATATCGTTGGCACCATTCTGGCTTAAGCCCACTCCATGCCCAAAGCCGCCGCCACAGATTGTAAATCCCTCCGTACAGTCCACATAAAAATAGGCACTCGGCAAGGTAAGCCAGCCCTCCACCGTGGAGCCATCCTGCTTACGGATTGCCACCTGCTCTGGACTCAACAATGCCCTGGCATTACTCTGTCCCTTCACAAGAATTGTCTCAGCGGTTCCTGTAATTACCATTTCTTCAATAATACCGCTGGCACCTCTTTTTGTAATTTGAATATTTTCAACCTCACCGATGCTGCTGATATCCTTTTTTTCATACTCCCCCTGGGAATTCATTGCCAGAAGATTTTCCGGCATCGCCTTAATCCGCTCATATAAATGTGCATTAATGGCCTCCGTCAGCTGCGCCTTTGTAAATGAAACACTCCACCGGAAAAACGGCTCCTCCTCTTCAATAAATCCAGTTCCCAGATTCCCGTCAATAAAGGAGCGGAAGCTGTCTTCATTGTCAAGGGACGCTATATCATTTAACTCTGTTTCCATTGTGTCCAGCAGATACGGCTCCGGATTGCCGCCCCATACTGCACTGTTATTGCTTGTAGTGCCACAGGAGGTGGAAAAGAAAAATGCCTCAATTACTTCATTATCATAACACGGAACCACACCATATGTATCATCCACTGCAAAGACTGCCCGGTCATTCTCCTGTACATTGTTGTATACCTGGCTGGATATGCTGTCATCCAAATGCGCTCCATACTTTGCATAGCTGTCGCTTTCCATCTGGCGGTACGCATACGCCCTGGCACAGATTGCCTGTGCCTTCAGCGCTTCTGTTTCATAGGATACCGGCATTTCACTGGGAACTACCCCATATAAATATTCCTCCACCGGGAGCTCATTTACCACCAGCACACCCTTATCATCCTTTGTGAGCTCAAGGGTTCCACGGTAAGCCGGCTGTCCGCTCTGCCGTTTAATCGAAGAAATCGTAATCCGTCCATCTTCTTCCTTGGATACAATTTTAGCGCTTCCGTCAGCCAGCTCTTCACTGCCGTTTCGGAACTGGATTTTGTCCTTTGCCTTATACTCCTTCACCACATCTCCATAGGATACGGTAAAATCGGTATCCGAGGTCACTGTAACCTCATCATGATAATAATTCGTATAATCACTGTTGCTAATCAGCACCCTTATATTTTTCGCATAAATATCCTCTGTAATCAGGGCTGCCTCCACCTGGTTATCCTTTATATACAGCGAAACTTTATCATAACCAATCAGGGTTCCGGCGGATTTTGAAGCTTTAAAGGTTCCGTTAATTTTATACACATTAAATGCATTTGAAAGATACAACGGCTCCTCATATCCCTCCACTGTGACATTTCCATCCGAATAGGCAGTAACCTTCGTTTCCGTCAGTTCTCCCGAATGGTCGGTTATTCCGGCGACACCCTTATTGGTAATTTTGATATCACACAGACATTCCTTCATGTCACTGTCTAATTCAGCCTTTCCGGTAACCGGAAATTTCTGGACACCGCCGTCCACATAGGCAAAAAGCACCTGCTTTCCATCCTCCTCTGTCACCTTAGAGGCATATGCATTCTGAATGGTAATCTCCTCCGAAGCCTCACCCAGACAGAGAATAATCTCATTATTGGACACATACAGCCTTACGACCTTCCCAACATATGCGCTATCCAGTCCATAATCCTTTTCCATATAGTAATCACCGTTACTGGTGCTTACCACCTCGTAGAGCACTCCGTCAATCTCTTTGTCATTGGCATTATCAATATCGTATATGTAAAGGTTCATACTGCTTAAGCGGTCTAACTGAAGCTCCTGCACCAGAGAATCATACAGGCTCTCAAACTGCTTTCTTGTCAACGGAATAAAGCCCGGCACATGCTCCAGAGACACATCCACCTTATCAAAGGAAACCCCCGCCTCCTCCAAAAGCGTTCTGGCAGATTTCACGGTAAAAGAGGAGCCTAAACGGTCCGTATACTCATAGTCGCTGATTCCCAGATAGCTAATCAGACGGTTTGCCTCCGTATTGGACATCACACCGTCTCCAACCTTTTCATAAAAAACTGTCTTTATTACCACGCCGCCTGCAACTCCTATTATTACCAAAAGCAGCAATACAATAATGACGCTTATGCTCTTCTTTTTCTTTGTGCCTGTTTTCCGTCCCTTCATTTCTGTCTCCTTTAACCTAAAACACATATCATAAAGAAAGCAGCAATCAGACTAAAGCCGAAGCTTGCGTCGTCCAATGCTGCTTTGTTCTTCTTTTGTTCTTATGTAAAATCCTTGGTACTTTATGAATCCTTTGTAATATCATCCTATGTAGCTTAGAATCTTCTGTACTTCTGTATTCTTAAGTAGAACAACCAGAAATGCCGTTTCCTGCATTTTGAGTCCTAGCCAAGCTAGGTGGGCTACCTCACATAAGAATCTGTCTTCCAGTCTGAGCCGGCCTGACATCCGCTTATAAATATCGGTTCCCCATAAAAATAAATGTAGGTTCAAAATTACAAGAGTTGTCGTGCACCCCAGAAGTTCTACTTTATTAACTTTCCAAAAATCTAAATAAATTATACAATAAATAATATAAAAATACAAGAAAATATTCCTTGAATTTTCATATTATTTAACGTATCATAAATATACGAAAATTTAGTCTAACAAAAGGAGAACATCCATGTTAAAGAAAAATGTGATTGTCGCCCAATCAGGAGGTCCAACCGTTGCCATTAACGCTTCCTTAGCCGGAGTTGCCCAGGCTGCACTCCAAAGTGAAGCCTACGATATTGTCTATGGTTCCATCAACGGCATTCTCGGTATTTTAGAAGACCGTTTATTAAACATAAATGAAAAAGCTGCTGCGACTCCTGATTTTATTAATACTCTGAAAATAAGCCCTGCCATGTACTTAGGCTCCTGCCGGTACAAGCTTCCAGATTATGAGGATGATGACGCCACCTATGCCTTCATCTTTCATCAGTTTAGGAAATACAACATTGGCGCTTTTTTTTACATTGGTGGAAATGATTCCATGGATACGGTATTAAAGCTCAGCCACTATGGCGAGCAGATTGGAAGCGATATCCGCATTATCGGGATTCCCAAAACAGTGGACAACGACTTATGCATTACAGACCACACTCCCGGATATGGTTCCGCAGCCAAATATGTAGCCTCCTCTATCTTAGAGGTAGCCCACGACACCTACATTTACAGTGTAAAAAGTGTGACTATCGTGGAAATTATGGGAAGGGATGCTGGCTGGCTGACTGCTGCATCGGCTCTTGCGAGAAATTCCTACAACACTGCACCCCACCTGATTTATTTTCCCGAGGTTCCCTTCGATAAAGACCAGTTTATCTCAGATGTAAAAGAACAGCTCACAAAACGCAATAATGTTATTGTAGCTGTATCAGAAGGCATTCGGGACAAGGACGGCAATTATTTCAGTGCCGCAAAGCCTACCAGTGACCAGTTTGGACATGCACAGCTAAGCGGTACCGGAAAATGTCTGGAATATTTCATCAAGGAAGCCATCAATGTCAAAGTGCGCTCCATTGAGTTAAATGTATTACAGCGCTGTGCAGCACATATTTCCTCCCTCACCGATATTGAGGAAGCCTTTTCCCTTGGCTGCCATGCTGTTGAATATGCCATCAAAGGAATGTCAAAATGTATGCTGACCCTGAAGCGGACTTCTGACTCTCCATACCAGACCGTCATTGAAACAGCAGATATCAAAAATATCGCCAACGAAGCAAAGTCCATTCCAAGAGAATGGATTAACGCTGCCGGCAACGATGTAACCCCGGAGCTTATGCAATACATGGCTCCACTCATTATCGGGGAGCCGGATATTACTTACAAAAACGGACTGCCTGTATATTTACCGGTAGACCATCTTTCTCCGGAAAAATAGCATATGTATACACTGCCACAGCTTCCAGAATAGCCTTTCTGTAAACATCCAGACTATTTTAAAGGCTGTGGCATATTTATGGCTTCATATTGCCAGAATCCGGTCTCTTAATTTCATCATATTCTGGTCCACATCTGCAATCACTTCCGCATAATGTTTTAATTCACTTGATATCTCCTCCGCCTGCTGTACTTCTTTTTTATAGAGCAGCTGGTAATCCAATACGGACCAGAAATCCATGGCAACTGTCCTCAGCTGGATTTCCACCTTTACCCATTCCTCCTTTTTTGTCATATAAATGGGAACTTCCACAATCAGATGCAGACTTTGATATCCGGTTTCCTTTGGCTCTTTGATATAATCCTTCTCCTTCACAATCCGGATATCCCCCTGCAGGCTTAAGCATTTCACAATCTCATAAACATCATCCTGAAACAGACAGGTAACCCGTATGCCGATTATGTCATTTAACTTCTTTTTTGCCTCTTTTAAGTTTATTTTCAGACCCTTGCGCTGGAGCTTCCGGTATATACTCTCCGCTGACTTGATGCGGTGTGTTACCTGGCTGATTACAACCCGGTCTTTGCGTTCTCTGAGTTCTAAATCAATCATGGACAATTTAGCTTCAATAGTTTGAATCGCCCACAGACATTTTAACTGGTACTCATTATCCGACAGGGACATCTTAAAATCCGATATAATTTTCTTTTCCGCTTTTGTATAGTTGCTCCGCTTTTTCTTCCCTACCGGCTTTTTTTCTTCACTATCCTGCCGGCTTTTCTCTTCTTTTTTGTTTTCCTCTTCCGGTTGTTTCACACATTTGCCTCCTGCTTTACCGCTTTTTGAGTCTCTTTTTATAGAGCTCTGCTGTTTTTTACCTGACTCAAAAATGGTCCACCGGACCATTCTCTCATATGCATGGCAACATAAAAATACCATCCTATGTTATATATATACGCTTTAACATAGCATGGTATTCCTGTTATTTCTATCTTAAGTCCGATATATTTGTGTTAAAAGCATGTTAATTTACCGGTCCCATTTATCACAAAGGCTGTTAATCTGGTCTGTAAATCTTACCAAATCCTTATTCGCTCCACCCTTATTATGGGCAATGACAGTAAGCAGCCGGTTACCGGCAGCCACAAGACGGTCAAATATTGCCTGTGCCCGAAATGCCTTCTGACTGATTTTTACCTTCTTAGTGGCAACGCCCTGGAAGATTAATGCATCTGCCGCAAGGTCAAACTCTGCCCCGGAAAACGGTGCGATGGCTTCATACCCTTCATCCTGAATCATTCCCTTAAAATGCTCACACACCAGGTCTTCGCCATGCACTACAAATACCTTTGGCTTTGGTTCAAATGCATGCAGCCATTTTAACAAACCAGTCTGGTCTGCGTGACCGCTGATACCGTCTAACTTTTCAATTCTGGCGCGAACCTCAATCTGTTCCCCAAAAAGCTTAACACTTGGAGCACCCTCTAAAATACTGCGTCCCAGGGTTCCATGTGCCTGATATCCCACAAACAGAATTGTACACTCTTTTCTCCATAAATTATGCTTTAAATGATGCCGGATTCGTCCTGCCTCGCACATACCGGAAGCAGAAATAATTACTTTTGGCTTCAAATCAAAGTTAATTGCTTTTGAATCATCACTGGTAACAGAGGTCTTAAGCCCCGGAAAAGCAATCGGATTAATGCCCTGTCGAATTAACTCCATCGCCTCCTCGTCAAAGCAGTTATCAATATTTTGGTTAAATATATTCGTAGCCTCTATCGCCAGGGGACTGTCCACATATACCTCAAAGCCCTCATATTCTGGCAACAGGCGGTCATATTTTATCTTCCGGATAAAGTATAACAGCTCCTGGGTTCTGCCTACCGCAAAGGATGGAATGACAACATTTCCACCTTTATCAAAGGTTTCTTTTATAATTCTTGAAAGCTCTGCCACATAGTCTGGAGTTCCCCCGTGGTTACGGTCACCGTAGGTAGATTCCATTACCACATAGTCCGCTTCCTTCAGATACTGCGGGTTCTTGATAATTGGCTGGTTCACATTGCCAATATCGCCGGAAAATACAATCTTTTTTGAGATATTCCCTTCTGTCAGCCATACCTCAATGCTGGCAGAGCCAAGGAGATGACCCACATCCGAAAACCGGATTTTGATACCGGCTGCCAAATCTATCATTTCCTCATACTGGCATGGAACAAAATGCTCCAATACCCCAATCGCATCATTCATACTGTAAAGGGGTACATATTCCTCCCCGCCAGCCCTTTTTGCTTTTCGGTTTCTCCACTCCGCTTCAAATTCCTGGATATGTGCACTGTCTCTCAGCATAATCTGGCAAAGGTCTGTGGTTGCCTTCGTGGTATACACCTGTCCCCGGAATCCCTTTGCATACATCAGCGGCAGCAGCCCGGAATGGTCGATATGGGCATGGGTAAGCAATATGTAATCCACATCCGATGGATTCATGGGCAGTGCCTGATTCTCATACACATCCGGTCCCTGCTCCATACCACAGTCTACCAAAATATTCTTGCCACACGCCTGCAGACAATGACAACTCCCTGTCACTTCATGGTCTGCCCCAATAAATACTAACTTCATAGTAAACACCCCTTTATAACTAGAATTAAATTAAATGCAGTTTTTCTGCAATCCGGGCAAGCAGAGCCCCCTTTGGAAACGCCAGCAGCATCTCCTTCGTATAACCTCCTATCTTAATCATTGCAATAAAATAAGCACAGGCTGCAAGGACAATTGCAGCTATGACCGCCACTGCATTGCTAATATATGCACCTGTTACATATCCCAATACCAGGTTCAGTCCCTTATATACCAAAATTGCCACAATTCCCATAATAGAGGAAGAGGCTACCGGCAGCCACACGGTCTGCTTCCATTCCAGCCTAAAATCCAGATATTTTTTAACAAAATAATAATTAATCAGTACAACAATAACCGCATAAAATGCTGTGGCAAAAATCAGGGAATAAATCCCCAGCTTTGCAGCTCCAATCAGCGGAACCAGCAAAAAAACATGCAGCACCAGCGCCGTTGCTGAGCTCATAACCGGAATATTCACCTTGCCAATTCCCTGCAGTACTCCATTCAGCACACTGGAAATCCCATATAATATTATGGAAATCCCTCCAAGCAAAAGCAGCACTGCCACAGTATGGGTATCCGCCCCAGACAGGCTGTAATACACGAGACGGACAATCGGTTTTCCAAGCACTGCAAAACCCACCGCACATGGTACCGTTAACACCATTGTGAGCTGCATGGACTGGGAAATCTTGCGGTTACATTCCTGTTTATTATTTGCCGCATAGGCACTGGAAACACTGGGAATAACCGCAGACGCCACTGCTGCCGCCATGGCAATCGGTACATTGGCAAGAACCAGATACATTCTGCTGTACAGACCATACTGTCCGTCAATCACCTCACCGCTCATTCCCATATTCTGCAGCATTTTTTGATAGATTGTCATATCCAGCGTCACATTTACATTATAGATAAACGAACTGAAAATAATCGGAGTTGCAATTAACAGCAGCAGCTTTACAACCTCCTTGTAAGACATCACTGAGGTCGTTGTATCTTGATATATTTTTTCCTTAAGCTCCTTCTTCTCACTGCGGAACAGGAAAATCATGTAGCATAATCCGGCTATCACTGCAACTCCGGTACCCACTGTTCCACCGGCGGCTCCATACTTCGCCGTTTCGTTCCCATATCCCACTGCCTCTGCCCACTGCATAAACACCAGCGCTGCCACAATGCTGACAACTGCATTAAAAATCTGCTCCACTATCTGAGAGATGGAGGTAGGCACCATATTACCATATGCCTGGAAATATCCACGGTATACACTTAAAAATCCTGATAAAAAAATAGTAGGTGCCAGAATCCTTAAAGACAACACTGCATTTTCTGTCACGAAAAGGGGAGCGCAGACATAGGTGAATATCGCAGCTATTCCACCCACTACCAATACATACAGCATTGCACCGTTAAATATGCGTTTCACATTCCGGTACTCACCCTTTTCAATCCGTTCTGCCATAATCTTAGAAACTGCCGCCGGTATGCTGAAGGTCGCAATTAATAAAATCAGCGCATAGACTGTCTGGGCAGCCCCATAATAACCGTTTCCCTCTGTACTTAAAATATTTGCAAAGGGAATGTTATATAACATTCCAATTAACTTCGACACAATACTGGCAACCGCTAAAATAGTAGCCTGCATTGCAAAATTACCCGATATCTTTCTCTTTTTACCCATATGTCATTCCTTGTTTGTTTTATATATAGCCTCGTTCTTCCAAACCATTAAGTGATAATAGTATACCACATCCGGGGATTTATTAAAAGCTTATGCGAAAAAAGAGTATAGATAACGCTCCCTATTACATAAACCCCGCTTCTTAATAGTCCTCATATTCCACGGAACCATCCGAATAGGTAATAACATAATATCCATGTCCCGAACCATCACAATCATCCACCCGCTGTTTGGAAACCACTGTTTTTCCTCTCGGCTTTGACCCCTGCACTACCACCTGCCCAACTGCTTCTTTTATAATCTCCTCTTTTACAGCTTTCCGGCTTTCTTCCTTTCCGTCCACATAAGTAACCTTGTATGTGACTTTCTTTTCTCCATTTACTCCCTCCTGGATAATCTTACTGTTTCCCACCAGCATGTTGTCAGAATAGGTCACCTTCGTCTCAAACGGGATTGGTTCATTTTCAATGAGCTCTTTGATTTCTACACGCTGCACTACCACCTTACCACCATTTGTAAGAGCTTCGGTAAGCTTTGGAGATACACGGTCTATTTCTCCCAGTGTAATCTGCTGCTCTTCCAAAAATTCCTCTACCGTGGCAGCCCGTGTGAGCAGTTTCTTTGTTGTTCCGTCTGCAGCCAGGGTAATCTCCAATCTATGGACAACCGAAATCACCATATCCTCTGTCAGATATGCAGACAAATCATGGTTGATATAATCATTTTTCTCCAGCTTTATACCGGCTTTTTCCAAAGCGGCCTGCACGGTTCCTCCGGTAAGCTCCACATCTTTGTCAGTCTCTTCTGTCTGAATCTTCACTTTCGCATGACGGTTAATAACAATCTTCGCATTTTCTTCTGTAATTACCTCATTTTCTGCCGGAAGTATTTCATCCTTGGAATCCACCTGGATATCTGCCTCACAAAGTAATTGCTTCACGGTTTTCCCAGAGGAAGTTTCCAACAAGGTTTTAGAATACCCGTCTAATATGGTAACCTCCAGGTCAGCATTCCCACAGCCGGAAAGCAGAATACTACTGGCAATTCCAAACCAGCACAATAAATTTAATTTAAGCGCCCTCAATCTATAATTGTTCCTATTTATTTTCCGGTTTTTCATTTTTCTGTCGTCCCATTTCTTACTTTTATGAATCTATTCCAATAAGCTCGTATCATAGGTTTGAGTCTGTACCTGCCACACATTCCCATCCGTCCCTGTCAGAATGGAAACCTCCATTTTCCCTGGCAGGACTTCATCTTTGGCAAGATACAAAAGATACCCCCAGTCAGAATCCCCATCAGAGATTGTAAACGCCTCATAGGTTTTTGAATATTCCCCATTTGTGAGCTTCACATAAACGGTCATATCCTCTGACACATATTTTTCATCAATACAGCCTGTAATCTGCCAAAAATCCCGATTATATTCGGATTCCGCCATCTCCAGGGTGGTTTTTGTTGTAACAGTTTTTGCAACGGAAAACTCCCCTGCCTCAAGACCGGTCATCACCGGCGGTTCCTTTGCAAAATCATCTATATTCCTTTCCACCTTTTCGATGATTACATTTTCCGGCTGATAGCTTTTCATATATTTTTCCAGGTCATAGGGCACCGCTTTTGAAAAATATGCGTTTTGGAAGGTATCTGCCATCAAAGGAAGCAGTGTATTGCCAAAGGAATCCCGGAACATCAAAAGGCTTCCCTTTCCTTCTCTGTTCACCGTCCATATCCATGCATCCTCAACACTTTCCGTATCTGTCGCATAGGTATAAGCCTGCTCTTTCTGATAGGAATAGTTCCACTCCGGAAAGGCTAAAACCGGATACAGCATTTTATTCAAATCCCCATATTCGTTTTTCGTCCGGATATTAGAAACCGTTTCATAGGTATCATGCTCCAGCATAAGAAAATCCATTATGGCATTATACGCCAAAATGGCACCTTTCTGATTCCAGTGGGAATCCCGTTTCAGATAGAGCGTTTCCTCCTGTCTTTCAAAGGGCTCAAATAAATCCACATAGGAAACCTGCCATTTTAAAAGAGCAGCCTCAAACCCATCCATGTTTTTTGTATTGCTAATCTTGTTCTTATAGTAATATGGCATATTTTCACCATAGAGTGAATTTTTGTTCGGTGCTGCCGTGACCAGAAAGGATGCCCCATTCTCTTCCACATAGCGCTGTGTCAGGGAAAGATTATGCGCAGCATTCCATATGCCCCGCTCAGAGAGAGTCTGCTTTCCCTGATAGTCATCCAGGGTGGCTGTATAATAAAGCCAGCCATTTTTTCCGGCAATCACAGTGTCCATATTAGAAACTCCAAACACCTTGCTCTGTATAACCGAATCTGCCATCACCAGTTCATTCCGGAATGCAAAATGATCCTCAAAATACAGGCCTAACTGCTCTAAATATTCCTCATTCACAGAATTCTTTGTCATAAGCTCCGGAAGCGCTGCCATTTCCCGGTTTTCCGTTGTATGATTGGACGGGGCAAATGCCATTCCTGCAAAAGGGAAAAGGCACATCACCATACAGGCTGCCACAAATACTATTTTTTCTGATTTTTTCATAATCTTTCACCAAGCCCTAGAATCTAAAGTAAATAAACGGATTGTATGTACTGCCTGAAAGCCGTATCATACACCATGCCAGCAATAAAAATGCCATAACAAAAAGTCCCTTTTGTAACCATTTCCATTTTCCGGTAAGCAGAGCCATATCTGCCTCCTTCTTTCTAATCCGGTCGGCAAGAAAACGGATTGGTGCCATTCCAATCACGGCTGCCACAAGCATAAATATAAAATACGGCGTCAGCTGCTGACAGACAAGAGCAACCGTTTCCGGACTATTAAAGAAACCGGTAAACATCTGTCCGATATATGAAAACCCATCTATTACCGTATCTGCGCGGAACAGAACGAAGCCGACACAGACCACCACCAGGGTATATACATGGGATAGCCATTTCGGCAGTTTTTTCACAAACGGAACATACTCTTCCAACAGCAGGAATAAGCCGTGATAAATCCCCCAGAGTACAAAGGTCCAATTCGCACCATGCCATAGTCCCGTTAGTAAAAATACACACATCCGGTTCATGGCAGAGCGGAATTTCCCTTTCCGGTTACCACCCAATGGAATATACACATATTCCTTAAACCAGCTGGATAAAGAAATATGCCACCGCCTCCAGAAATCCTGTATACTGGAGGCTCCATAGGGATACTGGAAATTCTCACGGAACCGGAACCCGAACATCTTTCCAAGACCAATTGCCATGTCACTATATCCACTGAAATCATAATAAATCTGCATCAGATAGGCAATTGCACCAAGCCATGCACCTAATGCATTGACTGTTTCCACCTGCGCTGCGAATATGGCGTCTGCCACACTTCCCATGGTATTGGCAATCAATACCTTTTTTGCCAGACCACAGATAAACCGTCTAAGACCAAATGCTGCATTTTCAATAGTTAAGCTCCGCTCATCAATTGCCTGACTGATATCCGTATAACGGACAATCGGACCTGCAATCAGCTGTGGGAAAAAGGCTATGTATAGCAGCACCTTTGGAAAGCTTTTTTGAACCTCTGCCTTTCCCCGGTATACATCCACCACATAGGACACTGCCTGGAATGTAAAAAAGGAAATGCCAACCGGCAGGTCAATTTGCGGACAGGGAATATCCAAATGTAAAAGAGCATTGATGCTGTCTACAAAAAACATTGCATATTTAAAGATACCTAATATTGCAAAATTTACAATCAAGGCAATTATCAAAGCAGGCTTTCTCCTTTTTCCTGCAAGCCCTCTTGCCATCAGATAATTAAACAGTGCAGAGCCTATCATAAGGCACACAAAAACAGGCTCACCATATGCATAGAACAAGAGACTGGCTGCAATGAGGAGCCCATTTTTTAATTTTATGGAAGGTATTATACAATATAATAGAAATGTAATTGGTAAAAAAACACACACAAACTCTAATGAAGAAAATATCATTTCCAGCTTACCTTTCCGTCTTTAATTGTCAAAGTACAGTTCCATTTCGTCTTAACCTTGCATGGATGCGTTGCCTTCATATACACACTGACATTGTTTATCTCCATATCTGGGTCACAGATATACCATTTATATTTCTTTCCCGACTTATTATATTTTACCAGAGTCCAGCCGTGAGGCGTCCATCCTCCATGTAAGCTTGTAACACTTCCTACCGCAACCTTGCTGTCATAGCCAAGCACCCTTGCAATATATGCGAAACAAGCTGCATAACGGTGACAATTCCCTTTTTTGCTCTTAAACATCGCTTTGGAAATCTTACTCATATCCTTTGCCTTCGGATTCAGGGCACGGGAGGTCTTACTTCCATAAACACGCTGATACTTATAATGCTTCCATAAATAATTATAGCATTTTTTCAGCTTTGTCTTTTGGGAGTCTGAGGACTTCGTATGGGCTCTTACAAATTTTACAGCATACTGCACTGTCTTGTCTGTAATCTTAACTCCGGTTGTGTCTACATAATAATATCCCGTTTTCTTGCTGCCCACAATCTGGTTCACAAGCAGATTTCCCTTTTTGCTATAATAAGTCTTTGTCTTTCCATTATACTCAATTTTGATAAACCCGGTTCCCTTATAGACCGCTCCTGCTCCATTTTTATCAAAATAATATATCTTACTGTTTTTCGTGCATGGCTTTACAATTTTATACTCATTGTTAGCAGTAACTACAGCTACATAGCTGTCCTTCACCGCCACGCCATTTTTTATACAATTAAGGACATTGTCTACTTCCATAATCTGACGCGACTCTGCAGCACGAACCGTTCCACCTGTAAATAAGCACAAAAATAAAACCATTGCTATCCATGTAATGAAATTTTCCTTTTTTCCAGTCGCTCTCATAAAATTCTCCTCCTGACATCCCTACAAAAGCTTAAAATTTTCTTAAGATTACCGTGTAAGCATAGCACAGCAGAAATGAGGTGTCAATAAATCTGATTTAAAATTTCTAAAACCTTGTAATCTTAAGTACTATCCCCATAAGGGTTGCGCATCATATCCTTAAAAGTCTGAGCAGGAACTTTTTATTAATAAAGTCCCTGCCCTTTTTATCTTAGTGAGGAAAAACACATAAGCTTTTTATATTATTGTTCTGTTCCATCGGAAAGAGGAATCACACAATCTCCAAACTGAATTGCCGATACTCCGCTCACATTAAGATATCCGATATAATTCATTACTACAACGTACTCTTTATCCGTGTCACTGGTATATCCGGTACTATTTTCCGGAGCAAAATAGCTTCCACCTTCATACTGTATACAAAAATCCCATGGATATACTGCATTGTGCGTATCCATATCCAGGTCATACCAATCCAAAACCTCCATATATTCTCCCTGATAGGTGCCCGCTTTTACCTGTTCAAAAACTTCCCATTGTTCTGCTTCTTTCAGATTCTTAGCCGTATCTATAGGAATACCACAAATCCCTCTCCACTCTGCCGATTCATATTCTCCTAAACCTGCGTTTCCCTTTTCCTGTGCTTCTTTGCTTTGCACCAAATAAATAAGAGGTGAATTCATCAAGCCCTGCTCATCTATGGCTTCTCTATCCAGATAAACGGCAACACTTGTGGAGCTCAATTGCACTTTGTTAAGCTGAAAGGTTTTTCCATATAGCGTATATTCCTTTTCAAACACATACGTCTTATTGCTCTTATTTTCCGATTTCGGAATGGTCCAGCTTAATTCCCAGTCTCCCTCTACTACCTTATCCGGACTGGTCTGGGTGTTTCCGGTAAAATTATGAATTTTCAGGTACACGGTATCACCATTCAGATTACTATCCGGAGTGACACTGGCAGATATATTATAAATTATATACTCCAAATCTTCACTTCCGCTCTTTTCCCCTTCTGTAAAAGCGGTTTTCAGCCCTTTTCCGGTATAATCATTTTCCTTTCCTCCTTCACTAATAGCCTCGGTAGAATTCTCAAAGGAAATTTCATAGTCCGGATTGGTATCCGCCAGCAGCTTGGCTACCTCCTCATCCTCTGCCTGGATTTTCAAATAACAATCCAGATGATTGCCAGATGCCACCGTCTGGAGTACTTCAATCCGGATGCCGTTATCTTCCGCCACCGCATCCACTTCACTTACCAGACCTTCTTCCACCATCTTTTCCTGTGTCTGCTCGTCAGACTCTATGTTATATTTTTCTGCCACATACCTATCCCATAATAAAGCTTTTGCTGCAGCTGTTGTTCCGATACAGAGTACCAGGCAGGCTGCCACTGGAGCCGCATATCTTCCAAAAGATTTCTGTTTTCCCAGACTTCCCTGTCTGCCTGCTTTTCTTCCCTCTTCCAATACCTGCCGCTTCATCTCATCTGTAAATTTCATATGATGCAGGCTCTTATCCATTATATTCTTTAATTCATTCATAACAAAACACCTCCGCTAATTCCGGTTTTAATTTTTTTCTTCCCCTGACCAACCTTGCCTTAATAGTAGATTCCTTTTCATTTAACAGACTGGCAATTTGCGATATTGTCAATTCCTGATAATAATATAGAAGAATAACCTCCCTATACTTTGTGGATAACTTTCCAATCTCATCCAGCACCATCTGCCTGTCTAAAAAGGTATCATAATGTTCAGCGGTATCCACCTCTGTAATTTCTTTGTCGGAACGACATTTCCACCAATGGGTCCGCATCTGGTTTTTGCAAAGATTAATGGCAATTTTTAATATCCATGTTTTAATAGAAGACTTATTCTGAAATTCTTCATAATGCTCATATACTTTAATAAAGGTCTCCTGTGCCACATCTTCTGCCAGCTGGTAATCATGCAGATAGATATAACACATCCGCAGGACACTGTCGCCATATTCATCCATAAGAATAGTAAGCTGCTTTTCTATCTCTTCGTTTTGCTCCATACTC
>JAXVOW010000190.1:0-26421 GCA_037301995.1 bacterium
CAGGTGGCGTTAATCGTGTTAATGGCACAGATTGGTTCTTATGTACCGGCACAGTCGGCGGATATCGGTATTGTAGACCGCATTTTTACCCGTGTAGGTGCATCCGATGATTTAGCTTCCGGACAGAGTACTTTTATGGTGGAAATGAGCGAGGTCGCCAATATCTTGAGAAATGCTACCGCAAACAGTTTGCTGATATTAGATGAAATCGGACGTGGAACCTCTACCTATGACGGACTATCCATTGCCTGGGCGGTGGTTGAATACATAAGCTCTAAGGATTTATTGGGCGCAAAGACTTTATTTGCCACCCACTACCATGAATTGACAGAATTAGAGGGAAAACTCGAAAGCGTGAATAATTACTGTATTTCAGTCAAGGAATCCGGAGAGGATATTGTATTTTTGCGTAAAATCATAAAAGGCGGTGCGGATAAAAGCTATGGTATCCAGGTGGCAAAGCTTGCCGGAGTGCCGGAAGTGGTATTGGCAAGAGCAAGGGAGATTGCTGCTGAATTATCAGAACACGATATTACCGTTACTGCGGCGGCAGACATTATGCCAAAGGTGATGGAAAACACAGCAAAAGGAAAGGGTAGAAAGGGAAACAACAAAGATACAGACGGTCAGTTATCCTTGTTTGGCAATGCCGAGGAATCCAGCGTTGTGGCAGATATTAAGGCATTGGATCTATCTAATATGACACCGATGAAGGCATTGCTGTATCTGAATGATTTACAGGAACGGTTGAAATAAGAAATATGAGAAAAATAATTATTCGAACAAGGATGATAATGTTATGTATTTGATTTCAGCTTATTTTGATGATAGAACAACCCTTAAAATACAACAATATATCAATCAGGTTGCCCAAAAAACAGGGAATACCTTTATGCTTGATGGCTGTGTACCGCCACATATCACATTATCTTCTTTTGAAACCAGACAGGAAGAACAGATAATCTCCCTGTTGAAGCAAAATATTAAAGCTATAAAACAGGGAAAGATACAGTGGACTTCCGTCAGTGCTTTTTTACCCTATGTAATTTTCCTGTCGCCGGTACTCAATCAATACCTGCACAATCTGTCTGAACAGATTTATTCCTGCATCCGTCAGGCAGAGGATATCCGTATTCGTCCATGTTACCAGCCCTTTAGCTGGATGCCGCATACCACTATTGGGAAGAAATTATCCAAAACGGAGATGCAGGCAGCATTTCAAGTGTTACAGCATCAGTTTGGACCATTTTTCGGATATGTTACGAAAATAGGACTGGCAAAGACAAATCCATATACAAATCTGGCAGTTTTTGAGCTAAAAGAAGAAAAAGGATGATAAATACTTTACTATGGAGGGAAGGATTATGAAGGAAGGAGCTTGCAAGGTAATCTCTGTTATTACAACGATACTATTCATACTGGCAAGTCTGATGTTGCTTGTCGGGGTAATACCAGGGTTTGTTGATTCAAAAAAATTACAGACACCAGCTTTTTTAATGGGAGTTTTGCTTGTTATCATCATCGCCTCTCTTTTGCAGGCTAAATTTTTTATTAATAAAGAACATATAAAATTGAAAATAATAACTATAAATTTATTATCTATAATATTATTTATATTTACATTTTCCTTATTAATTCCTGATTCTGCATTACCAAAACATTCTGGTCATAACATAAATGTGTATTCTTATCAAAATTCAATTGGAGGAAAAGCATATAAGGATTTAAATGACGCAGCTTCTAATATAAAAACAGAAAAGGGAATGACAGAATTGTATCGTTTTGATGCAGAAAAATATGCCGTTGTTTTTTATAAGAATGACGAGCAGATAATATCCTATGAATTTTTTAAACAGGATGGACGCTATTATACATATGGCAGCCGGAAGATCATATACGATAATGCTAACTGGAATTCAGTATTGGCTGATACAGAATACACAGAAGAAGAAACCATGTTGGCGGATATAGAGAACAGTATTATAAGCAGCCATAATGAATGGCTGAATAAGTCTGGACAATATCCGGCTTTTGGCGTTTTAGACACATCCAGGGTCCAAAATGTGGATATAAGCGGCCAGCCGGTTGACACGGTAATAGAAATAAAAAATGAACAGGGAAAGGTGTGGTTTTTCTGGTTTATAGAAAATTTAGACGCACAGGAAATGGATGAAGTAGTAATAAACGGACTTTAGAAAATAGATGTATAGAAAAGCATCAGAAGGAGAATCCCAATGATAAAGATTTTAGACCAATCAACCATAAACAAAATAGCCGCTGGTGAGGTGGTGGAACGGCCATCCTCTGTGGTAAAGGAATTAGTGGAAAATGCCATAGATGCAGGAGCAACCGCCATTACAGTAGAAATCAAAGAAGGGGGCATGTCCTTTATACGAATTACGGATAACGGTGCCGGTATCGAAAAAGAGGAGGTTCCAACCGCCTTTGTACGTCATGCCACCAGCAAAATTATGACTATCGAGGATTTGTTAAGTGTAAGCTCCTTGGGCTTCCGGGGTGAAGCACTTGCCAGCATTGCGGCAGTATCACAGGTGGAGTGTATCACAAAAACTGCCCATGCCCTGACGGGAATCCGCTATGAGATTCACGGAAGCAAGGAAATTTCCAGCGAGGAAATTGGAGCCCCTGCCGGAACAACGATTATTGTCCGGAATTTGTTCTACAACGTTCCGGCAAGAAAGAAATTTTTAAAGACTGCCATGACGGAAGGGAGCTATATTACCGAACTGATTACGAGGCTTTCTTTATCCCATCCGGAGGTTTCCTTTAAATATATTATAAACGGAAGCAACAAGATTGCCACATCGGGAAACGGCAAGCTCCAGGACGTTATTTATCACATTTACGGAAAGGATGTATCTGCCAATCTGCTGCCGGTAAAACGCTCTGTGGGTGATTTTGCAGTGGAGGGCTACATCGGAAAAGCCTATGTATCCAAAGGAAACCGCAGCTTTGAACACTATTTTGTAAACGGAAGATATATCCGAAGCAATATTGTGACCAAGGCGATAGAAGAGGCTTACAAATCCTTTGTCATGATTCACAAATTCCCATTTACCGCATTGCATTTTACGCTGGACAGTAATAAACTGGATGTCAATGTCCATCCTACGAAGATGGAATTCAAATATGCGGATGGGGAGCAGCTTTTTGGGTTTGTAAAGGAGAGTGTGAGACAGGCGTTATTAGAAGAGGAAATGATTCAGGATGTCTCCCTGCGGACGGCAAAGGAAGAGCGTGCCATTACCATAGAACAGCAGAGGAAAAGTACCCTTCGTGTACCGGAGCCTTTTGAAAAGGAGGCGAGAGCAGTCCGGTACCAGCAGGCGGTTGCCAGTCATCAGGCGGAGGTGCAAAGGAAGACTCTGCAGGCACAGACTCCTCAGAATATTCCAAAGACAAATCAGGAGACGAATATATCCCAAGTAAATATGCAAAGGGAACCTCTTATAAAACAAGACACCAATTCGGCTGTGCAGCAGGTAAAGCAGGAGCTTCCCACGGAACAGGAGACGATTACAGACGTTAATCCGCAGGACGCCGTTGTTTCTGAAAAAGCAGAGGAGATTCCACCAACAGGAACAAATGAACAGCTGGTCATGCCGGTAGAACAGTTTATTTCGGAAGATGCCAGAAAAAAACACCGTCTCATCGGGCAGGTGTTTAAAACCTACTGGATGATTGAATATGATGAGAAGCTGTATATCGTAGACCAGCATGCTGCCCATGAAAAGGTTATGTTTGAACGGTTAATGAAACAGCAGGAGAATAAGCAGGTACTTTCCCAGCAGCTTCTGCCTCCTAAGGTATTACATTTGGACAGCGTGGAACACGAAGCGGTTCTCAGCCATATGGAATTATTTGAACAGACCGGTTTTGACATAGAAAATTTTGGAGATGATTCCATTGTGGTAAGAGCCATGCCGGATGATATTATGGGAGTTGACCCGCAGCTTTTATTTGATGCGCTGTTAAATGCCTTAACAGAAGACAGGGGGAATTTAAGCATTGATTTCTTTGTGGAAAAGCTTTCGGGTATGGCATGTAAGGCAGCGATTAAGGGAAATACGGAAATTACTGCCATGGAGGCAGACAAGTTGATTGATGAAATGTTAACGCTGGATAACCCATACAACTGCCCTCATGGCAGACCGACCATGATTTCCCTTACAAAGACGGAATTAGAGCGAAAATTTAAGAGAATCCAGAATTAAGAGGATGTGAACAGAATGCAGATACAGACAACAAAAAAGCCACTGGTCATATTAACCGGACCGACTGCTGTGGGAAAGACCGCATTGTCTATTATGCTGGCAAAAGCCATAGGAGGCGAAATAATTTCGGCGGATTCCATGCAGGTGTACCGTTATATGGACATAGGAACTGCTAAAATAAAACCAGAAGAAACAGAAGGAGTCCCGCATCATCTGATTGATGTATTGAATCCAACGGAGGATTTTAATGTGACTGCTTTCCAGACTATGGCAAAGCAGGCGATAAACGAGATATATTCCAGAGGAAGGATTCCCATTGTAGCAGGAGGAACCGGATTTTATATCCAGTCCCTTTTATATGACGTTTCTTTTGAAGAGACGGAGGTTTCCTCCTATCGGGAAGAATTAACAGCCTATTATGAAGCCTATGGCGCCCATGCATTACACGAAGAGTTAAAGAAGGTTGACCCGGTATCCTATGAGGAGATACATGAGAATAACGTGAAGCGTGTTATCCGGGCTCTGGAATTTTATCATGATACAGGATATCCGATTTCGGAACATAACAAAGCGCAGCGTCAAAAGGAATCACCATATAATTTTGAATATTTCGTGCTGAATGATGACAGGGAGGCTTTGTATAGACGGATTGAGGAGCGCATTGATGCTATGATAGAAATGGGATTGATTGAAGAGGTGCAGGGACTTTTAGACTATGGCTGCCAGCCGGATATGGTTTCCATGCAGGGGCTGGGATACAAGGAAATCATCTCCTATCTGAATGGACAGTGCTCTTTGGAAGAAGCGGTTTACATTCTGAAGCGGGATACCCGCCATTTTGCAAAACGCCAGCTGACATGGTTCCGCCGGGAGAAAGAGGTTACATGGATAGACAGGACATCTTTTTCATCTGAGGAGGAAATGCTGGAATATATGTTAAACCGGTTATTTCAAAAACATATCATAGATTAGACACAGTATAATGATACAGTTATGATACATTTGGATTGTAAACGTTAGAGGAGGACAGGATGTTGGAAGATTATTTGGAAAATGCCTATCAGCAGATGGGAATATCAAAAGAGGTATGCCATCTATGCCAGGAGATAGAAGAATCTTTAAAAAAACGTTTTGAGGAGATTGATAAGATAACCGAATGCAACCAGTTAAAGGTTTTGCGGGCTATGCAGAAGCACCAGGTGTCAGAGGCACATTTAGCACCTACCACAGGCTATGGATATAACGATATCGGACGGGAGGCACTGGAAAAAGTGTATGCCGAGATTTTCGGGACAGAGGCGGCATTAGTGCGTTCTCAGATTACCTGTGGAACCCATGCCCTGGCGCTTGCACTGTCTGCCAATTTAAGACCGGGGGATGAATTGATTTCACCGGTGGGAAAGCCTTACGATACCATGGAGGAGATTATTGGAATCCGCCCGTCAAAAGGCTCCCTGGCTGAGTACGGGGTGACTTATAAGCAGGTTGAACTGCTGGAGAATGGAACCTTTGATTATGCTGCTATTGAGAAAGCAATTTCCCACAGGACAAAAATGGTAACCATCCAGCGTTCCAAGGGATATCTTACCCGCCCAACCTTCAGTGTAGCGCAGATTGGAGAGCTGATTTCCTTTATCAAGGGTATTAAGCCTGACATTATCTGTATGGTAGACAACTGTTATGGCGAATTTGTTGAGCTTACCGAGCCCTCCAATGCAGGTGCGGATATGGTGGTAGGCTCGTTGATTAAGAATCCGGGTGGAGGACTGGCTCCTATAGGCGGTTATATATGCGGAACAAAGGAGTGCGTGGAAAATGCTTATTATCGTCTGACTGCTCCGGGACTTGGGGGTGAGGTAGGTGCAACCCTCGGCGTCAACAAGGATTTCTTTCAGGGATTGTTCAACGCCCCACAGGTTGTAAATGGAGCGTTGAAGGGGGCAATTTTTGCTGCCAATCTCTATGAACGTCTGGGATTTGAATGTACACCGGACAGCATGGAATCCAGGCACGATATTATTCAGGCAGTTACCTTCCATGACCCGGAAAAGGTAATCGCATTTTGTGAGGGAATCCAGTATGCGGCACCAATTGATTCCCATGTGACACCAACGCCTTGGGCAATGCCCGGTTATGACTGTGATGTTATTATGGCTGCCGGAGCATTTATATCCGGCGCTTCCATAGAATTATCTGCAGATGCGCCGATGCATGAGCCGTATACCGTTTATTTCCAGGGCGGACTTTCCTACCATCATGCAAAGTTTGGCATTATGAAATCCCTTTCCCAGTTAGAAAAAAAGGGGCTGATTAAAGTAAACTTGTAGAATTTATTTAAATATGGTATGATAATCCAATGTGATTTTTAATACGGTTTATAAATGCCGGAGAAAGCATATTTACTGTTGGATTTATATGGGTTATATTGGGATAAGGAGTTTTAAGAATATGGCAGTTGGAAATTCACGAAAAAATAACTGGGTATTAGTAGTCATTTTGTTATGTGGTATTGTACTGGGAGGATATCTGGGAACACTGGCGTCAAAAGTCAGTTTTTTGAGCTGGTTAGGGTATGGAAACACCTTTGGACTTACCTCTCCGGTTGTTTTGGATTTAGGAATATTAGTATTAACCTTCGGTCTGACGATTACAATTAATATTGCAAGTATTATCGGACTGATTATTGGTATTATTGTATACCGGCTAATCTAAAGGATGGTGAAAATATGGATTTTCATGATAAAAAGGTAATTCCACCAAAATATATTTATCTGTTTATGGCTTTTATCTGTTTTGTTTTGTTATTTTTTTCTGTTATTTTTGAAAGCAGATTTTCGCCGTTAAAGGCTGTTACCAGTGCGATTATTACGCCTATGCAGTCTGGTGTGAATGAAATGGGCTCCTCTATATATAATAGTGTTTCAAATCAGAAGGAAAAAAATGCCTTAATCGAAGAGAACAAAAAGCTTACAGAGCAGTTGGCGGAATATTCTGCACAGATTAAGGTATATGAACAGGAAAATTATGAGCTGAAGCGGCTGCAGGAGCTTTTGAATTTAAAAGAGCAATATACGGATTATAACACCATCGGGGCGAGAGTGATTGCTACGGATTCCACAAACTGGTTTTACACCTTCGTCATTGACAAAGGGTCAGAGGATGGTGTTAAGGTGGGTTGTAATATTCTGGCTGGAAACGGTCTTGCAGGTATTGTAACAGAGGTAGGCTCTAATTATGCGAAGGTACGTTCCATCATTGACGATAACAGCAATGTCAGCGCCAACATCTCCGGAACGGAAACTCTCTGTACGGTTTCCGGTGATTTATCCCTTATGAAGGAAGGGTATATTAATGTAGGCTACATCAATAAAATGGATACGATAGAAGAGGGGGCAGAGCTTGTCACCTCCCATGTAAGCGATAAATTTCTTCCGGGACTTTTAATCGGTTATATTACAGATGTCCAGATGGATGCCAACAATTTAACAAAATCAGCCAAATGTATACCGGTTGTGGATTTTAATAATCTTCAGGAAGTGCTGGTTATTCTTGATTTAAAAGCAGATTACAATACGAATTCCGATAATAAGAATATATATGACAGCATTCAGAGCACAGAGGACACCACAACAGAACAGTCATCTACCCAGGACACCTCACAGGATAACGACCCTGATACCGGTGACAATACAACGGAGGAAGAGAGCACCAATGATTTAGAGGGAAATAACAATCCGGATAATACGAGTGAGTCTCAGACTGAATAGGGAAATTAGTGAGACAATGGAGAAGAAGATAATATGAAACGATGTATCACAATTGGAATTATTATTATCATATGTTTTTTATGCCAGTCGACGGTTTTTCATTTTCTGGAGCTGTCCGGAGTAGTACCGAATCTTTTGCTGATTGTCACAATGTCTTTTGGCTTGATGCGGGGAAGACGGGAAGGTCTGCTGGTTGGATTTTTTTCGGGATTGTTAATTGATATTTTCTTTGGAAGCGTCCTTGGACCTTATGCTTTTATCTATATGTCCATGGGCTATATTAACGGATTTTTCCACCGGATATACTATGTGGAAGATGTGCTCCTGCCAATGATAATGATTACCCTCAATGATTTTATATATAATATTATTATATATGTTGTGTATTTTCTTTTGAGGAACAGGCTGGATTTTGTGTATTATCTGAAAACAGTCATCCTGCCGGAAATGATATATACAATACTAATTACGTTGTTTTTTTATAAAATACTGGTTCGCATTAATTTACGGTTAAAAAAGGTTAAAGAGGCGGAATAACATGATTAAAGAGCTGCTGCGTGCAATGAAAGAATATATAATTGAATATATTTCCCATCGTCTGTTCATTGTATCTGTTGTAATCTTCGTTCTGTTTGCAATGCTGATTGGAAGATTGTTCAAGCTTCAGATTATTGAAGGGGAGGAGCACTTAGACAATTTTACCTATAAGTCCAAGAAAACCCTGACGGTGGAAGCATCCAGAGGTAATATATTTGACTGTAACGGAAAATTATTAGCCTATAACCAGCTGGCATATTCAGTGACCTTTGAGAACAGCACCAAGCTTTCGGAAATTGCCGCTGAGAATAATGTTTCTGAAAATTCCTTAAAAAATTCAATTGTATACAAAACCATTCAGATATTAGAAAAAAATGGAGATACTATCAGTGTTGATTTTCCGATTGTATTAGATAAAAAGGGTAATTTCAAATTCAACACCTCGTCCGATACGGAACGCCTGCGTTTTCTGGCAGAGGCGTATGGCAAGTCCTCTGCAGAGGATTTGACGGAAGAACAGCAGAATGCAACGGCACAGGATATATATGAGTATCTGGCAGGGAAGGATTTATTTGACGTCTCATCTGAATACGAATTGGAGGAAGCCTTGAAAATTATAGAGGTGCGTTATGCCCTTTGGCTGAATCGTTTCCAGCAGTATATCTCTGTTACGATTGCAAGGGATATCAGTGACAAAAGCGTAGCGGAATTAAATGAGAACAGCTCCGATTTAATGGGGATTGATGTGGTTGTGGATTCCATCCGTGTCTACAATGATTCGGAATATTTTGCCCATATCATTGGATATATCGGCGCCATTTCTACTGATGAAATGGAGACCTATAATGAAGACCTGTCAGAGAAGAACCAGTATAGCAGCAATGATATGATAGGAAAAACCGGCTTAGAGCAGAGATACGAAAGCACGCTTCGTGGCACCAATGGTATTGAGGAAATCTATGTTGACAATCTGGGAAAGATAATTGAACGTACTGCTGCAGAGGATTCTGTTGCAGGACAGGACATTTATCTGACAATTGACTCTGATTTGCAGAAATACTGTTATGATACGCTGGAAAAAGAGATAGCCAGTGTACTGCTGACCAATATAACAGATAAGGAAATTGATGAAGAGGATAATACAAACAAGCAGATTCCGGTTTCGGATGTATATTTTGCATTATTTGATAACAATGCCCTGGATATTACCCATTTGTCATCTGACAAAGCGGGAACCTATGAGACAGTGGTTAACAATACCTTAAATTCCACAAGGGATTATGTGTTGTCGAGAATACGCCAGATACTGACCGCAGAGAACACAGCTATTAACAATCTGGATACAGAATATACCGCATACATGGAATATATTTATTCCACGCTTTCAGAAAACGGAATTTATAATACCAAGAAAATTGAGAGCACGGATGAGACCTATAAGGAATATACAGCAGGTAATATTTCCCTGGGTACCTTTTTGCAATATGCGATTAACCAGGGCGCTATTGATATTTCCTCCTTTGAGCTTTCCAGTGATTACTATGATTCTCAGGAGGTCTATAGTGCATTAGTGGATTATATGGAGAATATTCTCTCTAATGATACGGAATTCGACAAATTAATCATGAAATATATGATAAAATCGAAAAATGTGAGCGGCACACAGATTATTTATATTCTCTTTGAACAGGGTGTTCTTGATAAGGAGAATGACAAGGATTACAGTGATTTTGTTTCAGGAAAGCTTTCCGATTATAAATTTATCCGAAAGAAAATTGATAATTTAGAGATTACGCCTGCTCAGCTTGCGCTGGATCCATGTGAGGGTTCTGTTGTAGTTACGGATGTAGATACCGGAGAGATACTGGCAATGGTCAGCTATCCAAGCTATGATAATAACCTATTGACAAACTCGGTTGACCCGGATTATTATGCCAAATTAATTGCGGATAAAACGAAGCCTTTATATAATCGTGCAACCCAGCAGAGAACTGCGCCGGGCTCTACTTATAAAATGCTCACTACTATTGCAGCAGTAGAAGAGGGTGCGATTAATCTTAATACGACTATTGATGCAGAGGGCATTTTTGACAAGGCAGACCCTCCTCCAAAATGTTGGATTTATCCTGGCAAGCATGGTACAATTGGTATTGAGGAGGCATTAGAGGTTTCCTGTAACTACTTCTTTTATGAGGTGGGATACCGCTTAGGCGGTGGTGATAACAATTTTTCGGATTCTGTGGGATTATCCAAGCTGTCCAAATATGCGTCTTTATTTGGATTGGATACAAATTCCGGTATTGAATTGGATGAGATTGCACCAAAGGTGTCAGATGAAACGGTAGTGCGAAGTGCCATTGGACAGGGAACAAACTCTTATACACCGACCCAGCTTTCCCGTTATGTGACTACTATTGCCACCAGTGGAACCTGTTATGATTTAAGCATTATAAAGGAAATTAAAGATATAGAGGGAACCACTACTTACGAAAATCCACATAATATCCATGGGACAGTGGACATTGACTCTGCGTTATGGAATACTGTGCACAATGGTATGCGCCGGGTTGTGGAAAACCATACCCCTGAAGAGATGTTAATCAACCAGATTGATGTGGATGTTGCCGGCAAGACAGGTACTGCGGAGGAGAATCTTGCAAGACCTGCCCATGCGTTATTTGTTTCATATGCGCCGTTTGAGAAACCGGAGATATCTGTGACAACGGTTATTCCTTATGGATATTCTTCCGGTAATGCCGAAGAACTGGCAGGATTTATTTATGCATATTACTTTGACCCGGATAAGCTGGAGAACGCCTCCATTACCGGTAATGTAAATATGTCCGACTAATAGGTATGGTATATAATGGACATGCAGTTAATTTTGCTTGAGACATTAGGAGACAAACTATGAAAAATACTGTTATAATTAAAGGGAATCGATATGGTATCTCAATTGTGTTAGATAAAGAAACTGAGTTTTCTAAGCTGTTAGAGGATTTAGCACTGAAGTTAGAAAACGCAGAGGAATTTTTTGACTGTGAAAAGCAATTGGCAGTTACCTTTGAGGGAAGAAGTCTTTCCAATGAGGAGCTGGACCAGGTTTTATCCGTGATTAAGAATAATTCCCGATTGAATATCCAGTATGTCATGGATGAGAACAGTGATTTGGAAGCTACCTTTTTTGATATTATCCAGACGGCAAAGGCTGCTGAGCCAGAGGAAAAGAAACCGGAACCGGAACTGATTGAGGTAACAGCTATGCCGGATATAGCAGCAGTTCCTTCCGATTTGGATGCAATAGAAGATGTGTCGGCGAAGGAGGACAATACCGGCATGTTTTATAAGGGAACGCTTCGTTCCGGACAAACACTGGAAACGAGAGACTCACTTGTCATTATCGGAGATGTGAATCCGGGAGCCAATGTAATTGCCGGAGGCAATATTGTAATTATCGGTGCTTTAAAGGGAAGTGTGGCGGCTGGCAGCAACGGAAATACAAATGCCTTTGTTATGGCATTGTCCATGGAACCAATCCAGATTCAGATTGCAGATATAATAGCAAGAAGCTCTGATACCAAAAAGGTTTCCAAATCCAAAAAAGAGGCTATGATTGCATCAATTGTTAACAATCAAATCTGTATTGACCCTATTTCGAAAACGGCAATACAGGATATACATTTTTAAATATAATTAGGGAGGATAAAATATGAGTGAAGTAATTGTAATAACGTCTGGAAAGGGTGGGGTAGGTAAAACCACCACTACTGCAAACGTTGGAACCGGATTAGCGAAACTGGATAAAAAGGTAGTATTAATCGATACGGATATCGGACTCCGGAATCTGGATGTGGTGATGGGTCTGGAGAATCGTATTGTGTACAATCTTGTTGATGTGGTAGAGGGTAACTGCCGTTATAAACAGGCATTGATTAAAGATAAAACCTATCCAAATCTTTTTCTTCTTCCATCTGCCCAGACGAAGGATAAGACATCTGTTACACCAGAACAGATGAAAAAGCTGGTAGAAGAGTTAAAGAAGGAATTTGACTATATTATTCTGGACTGTCCGGCAGGTATTGAGCAGGGCTTTAAAAATGCCATTGCAGCAGCGGACAGAGCCTTGATTGTGACAACTCCGGAGGTATCTGCCATTCGTGATGCAGACCGGATTATTGGTCTGTTAGAGGCAAACGATATTAAGAAAATTGATTTGATTGTAAACCGTATCCGTATGGACATGGTAAAACGTGGAGAAATGATGTCAATAGAAGATGTTGTGGAAATCCTTGCAATTGATTTAATCGGAGCGGTACCGGATGATGAAAACATTGTTATTTCCACAAACCAGGGGCAGCCGTTGGTAGGAGACAATTCCCTTGCAGGAAGAGCATACTTTAATATTTGTAAGAGAGTTATGGGAGAAGAGGTAGAATTCCTGGATTTAAATGATTCCGGTTTTTTTAAGAAACTATCCAAGTTTTTCAAGAAGTCTAACTAAAGATTGGAGCGAATATTATGGGATTATTTGATTTATTTAACAAAAAGAAAACATCTGGCGACTATGCAAAGGACCGTTTAAAGCTGTTATTGGTTTCTGACCGGGCAAATTGTTCACCGGATATCATGGAACAGATTAAAAATGATATTATCGAGGTTATTTCAAGATACATGGAGATTGATGCAAGCGGACTGGATATTCAGATTACACAGACAGAATCTGAAGGTGGACATGGAACCGTTCCTGCTCTGTATGCAAATATTCCAATTAAGGATTTGAAATCAAAATCTGTCAAGTAATATTTTTACACCAAAATAGTAGGAGAGTACAATGTTAGAAAAATACCATTTACGCAATTATAACTTCAAATTGTTACTACTGGTTCTGTTTGCATGTATTTTTGGAACATTGATGATTAACAGTGCCGACAGTTCCTATTTAAAGAAACAGGTATTGGGAATGGTTGTCTGCTTAATCGGCATGATAGTGTTGTCTTTAATTGACTACAAATTTATCCGGAAGTTTCAGGCATTACTTTATGTAATTAACCTTGCATTGCTACTGGCGGTTTTATTATTTGGAACCTCAGCAAATGGAGCCCAGCGCTGGCTGGGGTCGGAGGACTTAATTACAGTACAGCCATCTGAATTTGCTAAAATTATTATGATTATCTGTGCTGCCCACTATTTGACAGAACATAAGGATTCCATTAATTCATTTAAAACCCTTATGGGGTATGCTCTGCTTTGTGCAGTGCCGCTGGCGCTGATTATAACACAGCCGGATTTATCCACCACAATTGATATCTTCGTAATTTTGTGTGTCATGATTTTTGTTGCAGGCTTGAGCTATAAGATTATCGGAATTGCAATTTTATGCTTTATCCCTCTTGCCGGTAGCTTTATCTGGTATATAAAGCGTCCCAATCCGCTGTTTTTTAAGGATTATCAGATACAGAGAATCCTTTCCTTTCTATATCCAGAGGATTATGTATCTACGACACAATACCAGCAGGATAATTCGGTTATGGCAATTGGTTCCGGACAGCTATTTGGAAAGGGACTGAACAGTTCTACTCTGGCAACGGTAAAGGATGCAAATCTGATTTCAGAGCAGCAAACGGATTTCATTTTCTCTGTGGTGGGAGAGGAATTAGGTTTTGTGGGAAGTGTTCTTATTATTGTAATTTTGGGGCTAATTGTGGTACAATGTATAAGAACTGCACGCAAAGCAAATGATGATATGGGAATGTACATTGCAACAGGAGTTGCAACCTTAATTGGATTCCAGACATTTATTAATATTGGAGTTGCGACATCCTTACTGCCCAATACTGGTATTCCACTTCCGTTTATCAGTTATGGATTATCTTCATTGGTAAGTTGCTGTGCAGCCATTGGATTAGTTTTAAATGTATCCTTACAGCGAAGAAAATACTAGATTTGGAGGGGAGATAATGAATATTGGGTTAATTGCACATGATGCGAAGAAAAAACTAATGCAGAATTTTTGTATTGCATATAGGGGTATACTTTGTAAACACGAGCTGTTTGCTACCGGAACGACAGGCCGGCTGATTGAAGAGGTAACCAATTTAACAGTACATAAATATCTGGCAGGTCATTTAGGTGGTGAACAACAACTGGGGTCGGAGATTGAACACAATGATATTGACATGGTTATCTTTTTGAGAGACCCGCAGACACCAAAATCCCATGAGCCGGATATTAACAATATTTTTATGTTATGTGATATACATAATATTCCTTTAGCTACAAATTTAGCAACCGCAGAATTGCTGGTAAAAGCGTTAGACCGAGGAGATTTAGATTGGCGTGAAATGTTCAAATAAAAAAGTCAGAAAAAAAACAATTTTTATGATAGCATTACTGCTCTGTTTTTCATCCTTAACGGGATGTGGAAACAATCGTGGGTATAATATGGAGGAACCGCTGCATATCAGCTCAAGTGTTAATTTGCCCATTGTAAGACCCGCTGGTCTCGCAACAGAAAATGTTGTTATTCCATATGATGCATATGTTTATGATGACTCTAAAATGGAATATGAAGCCGGGCTTCTGATTAATCAGACCAAGAATACAGTTGTCTGTGCTGTAAATCCACACAAACGGATTTATCCTGCCAGTATGACAAAAATTTTAACGGCTCTTGTCGTAATGGAAGCAGTGGAGAAGGGACAAATTTCCCTGACCGATACCGTGGTAATACAGAAAAAAATTGAATTTAATGAAGATAATGTTACCATATTAGGCTTAGAGCCTGGCGACTATATCACAGTGGATGAATTATTGCACGGACTGCTCATTTCTTCTTATAATGACTGTGCAGTCGCACTTGCAAGATATGTGTCCGGCTCCGTCAGTGATTTCGTTGAGTTGATGAATCAGAAGGCGGCTGAGCTTGGTGCAACCAATTCCCATTTTGTAAATCCACACGGCTTGCATGACAATAATCATTATACGACACCATATGATTTATATTTAATGTTTAAAGAATTTTTATCCAAGGATACACTGATTCAGATTGACAGCAAAACGAACTACACTCTGACAATGTACCGGGATGATGAAAAAATACAGATGGAACTGACTCCTACCAATGGTTTTCTATCAAATTCCTTTGATATGCCCACAGGATATCACATTACAGGCTGGAAGACCGGAACCACTGAAAAAGCAGGAAGCTGTATCATTTTAGAGTTTGTAAATGATGAGACGTCGGAGGAATATATTTGTCTGGTATCCAATGCCGCAGACCATGAGTCTCTCTATCAGAATGTGGAAGATATGCTAAAAGAAATATACTAATACACAGGAGGCAAAAAACATGATTGAATTAGTTGCAGGTGAAAAAGGAAAAGGAAAAACAAAAATGCTTATGGCAAAGGCAAACAATGATATCAAGGTGACTGGTGGTAATATTGTTTATCTGGACATAAACAATAAGCATATGTACGAGCTCAGCAACCGGGTCCGGCTGATTAATGTTCCGGAGTATAATATTCATTCTGCAGATATGTTTATTGGATTCATCTATGGAATTGCATCTCAGGACCATGATTTGGACCGTATCTTTCTGGATAACTTTTTGGCGATTGCTTGTATTGATACCGTTGAGGATGCTGAAAAACTGGTCAGGGAGCTTTCTGTGATTTCTGAAAAGTTTGAGCTGGATTTTGTAATTGGTATTTCAAGAAAAAAAGAGGATTTATCAGATTATTTGCAAAATCTTGTAACGGTAGCGTTATAGAAACAGAAATAAAGCTGCTACAGGTTATTTCACCTGTAGCAGCTTTTTTATAATCCTTACTGTAATTCACTATTCATACGACCATAATAAGAAACTGCATATAAGCCGCCAATTCCAACGACTGCATATATGATTCGTGTAAGAATAGACATTTGCCCAAACAGGGTGCTTACCAGGTCAAAATCAAAAAAGCCAATTAGTCCCCAGTTAATTGCACCAATGATAACTACAGTCAGAATGGTATAATCCAATGCCTTCATACGATACTCCTTTCTGTATGCATAAGCATACATTTAAGTGCTGTAACTTCACTTGCTCATAAATGTGAAATCACTTTGGAATAGTAATAGTGTTCTAATATTTTATAAAATTTATTCATAAATATTGTAGTTATCTGCTAAAAATGGTACAATAAACAGATGTAATTTAAGCGGAGGTGTCTCATTTTGAGCAGAAGGCAAAATTATTCCAACGAATTTAAAATAAATATTGGAACAATTATTTTTATTATAATCTTTATATACGTTTTTATCCGGATTATTATGTCACTGCAAAAGGAATCTCTTTCCATATATGAAGTGCAGAATAGTTACATAGATACCAATATCAGTACAACCGCATTGATTGTGAGAGAGGAAAAACTGATAAACGCAGATAGCTCCGGTTATGTCAGTTATTATGTCCGGGATGGTGAAAAAATCGGCAAAAACAAGACAATCTATACAATTGATGAGACCGGAAGCGTTTACGAGAAATTGAAGGACGCGGATGCAGATGCCTTATCCATGTCAGAGGATGCACTTACAGAAGTCCGTACCCGCATTTCTACCTTTGAAAATTATTTTGATTACGCAAATTATTCGGATTTATATAATTTCCGATATGATATTGAAAATGCAGTATTAGAGCTTACGAATGAGGCATTAATTGAGCAGCTTACCTCACTGGATGATGATGCGACTAACATATCCACGTATAAGAAGGTTACCACCACGGAGGCGGGAATTGTCACTTATTATGAGGATGGATATGAGGATTTTAATATCAATAAGTTTAAAGCTTCTGACATAAATAAAAGCACTTATAAAAAGACCACCTTAAAAACGGGTGAGATTATTAACGCCGGTGAACCTGTGTACAAGCTGATCACCTCGGAAAACTGGTATCTTGTTGCACCGGTTTCTGAGAAAGAAGCAAAAGCGTTAAAAGATAAGGAAACGGTTCAGATTAATATTCATAACAGCTCTAAAAATATTTCCTGCAGCTTCCGCCTGACTACAGAAGATGACCAGAATTTTATTATTCTGGCTTTGAACCAGCAGATGGTGAATTATATAAATGAGAGATATATTGATATCGTAATTTTAATGGACCAGAATAATGGACTAAAGATACCAAATACCTCTATTACGGAAAAAACGGTTTATAAAATTCCGGTCGGTTATCTTTCAAAGGGTTCAGATTCTGCAGAGACACAATTTCTGAATGTCAAGAAACTAGATGACAAAGGAGAGGTTACAATAAAACAGGTACAGGCAGCCATTTATAAGTCAGATGATAAATTCTGCTATGTTGACCCAAATGACTTTTCTGCGGAGGATGTTCTGGTTAATACAGACAGTGAGGAAACGCTTGCGCTGTCACAGGCGGATACCTCTAAGCTGCAGGGTGTTTTCTGTGTCAACCAGGGTGTGGCAGACTTCCGGTATATAGATATCTTATATCAGGATGATGAATATACAATTGTCAAAACAGATGTGGATTACAGCATTGCATGGTATGACCGAATTGTTTTGAACCAGTCTATGGTGGAAGAGAATCAAATTATTAAATAAAAGAGGTGTTGTAAAATTGGTAACTGAGAATTACAAATATATCAAAAAGCAGGTGGAAGATACTGCAATCCAGTGCGGGCGTAATCCAGAGGATATTACACTGATTGCCGTCAGCAAGACAAAGCCTTTGTCGGATATAGAAGAACTGATTCAAATTGGCGTTGAGGATTTTGGAGAAAACAAGGTACAGGAACTCTGCGACAAGTACGAAAACGTATCAAAGCCTGTACGCTTTCACCAGATTGGGCATTTACAGACAAACAAGGTCAAATATATAGTGGATAAGGCGTACCTGATTCATTCTGTGGATTCCCTTAAGCTGGCAAAGGAGCTTCAGAAAATGGCAGCCAGGAAGCAGGTAACTGTCCAGATTTTGATAGAAGTAAATGTTGCAAGGGAAGACAGCAAGTATGGCCTGTATACGGAAGAGGTCATTCCTTTTCTCGAAGAAATATCGGCTTATTCAAATATTCATGTTAACGGATTAATGACGATTGCACCATTTGTCGAAAATCCAGAAGAAAACAGGAAGTATTTCCGTACTTTAAAGCAATTATCACTTGACATAATATCGAAAAACATTGATAATATTGATATGAATGTCTTGTCCATGGGCATGACAAATGACTATAAAGTTGCTATCGAAGAAGGAGCAACCATGGTGCGGGTAGGAACAGCAATTTTTGGTGCCCGTAACTATACTATATAAAGGAGATTAATCATGGCAAAAAGCGGAATGAGTAAATTTATGGATTTTCTAAAGCTTTCAGACCCGGAAGAGGATTTTGATGACGATTTATTTGATGATGACGATGATGATGAATACTACGAGCCTCCCAAGAAGAAGGCAAAGGAAAAGCCGGAAAAATCCTATTATGAGGAAGAGGATTTCGATGACTATACACCAAAGAAAGCAAAGACTAAGCCTGCGAAGGCGTCTAATCCAAGCAAATTAGTATCTATCAACAGCCGTAATAACAATAGGAGTAGTAATCAAGTGTATGTAATTAAACCACAGGAATTTAATGAAGCGCAAAGAGTAACCGATTATTTAAAAGAGGGCAGAACCATTGTGATTAATATGGAGGGAATTGAGGTGCATGCCGCTCAGAGAATCATTGATTTTATTGGAGGTGCATGCTATGCCTTAGATGGCTCTCTTCAGGCCATATCAGCGAATATTTTTATTGCTGCTCCTCGCAATATTGATGTAACAGGAGATTTACGGGATGAGATTTTAAATGATTCTACACTGTCTCCGGAGCTGACAGCCTTCTAGCAGTTTCAAAGAGCTTTACTTAACAAATCAGAATAATGTATTGGGTAGGAGGAGAACGGGATGTTAACACCAGTAGATGTACAAAACAAGGTATTTAAAGGCGGAATCGGTTTCGATAAAAAAGATGTGGAAGCCTTTATGAGTGAATTAGCTTCCGATTATGGAATGCTCTACCGTTCCAATGTAGAATTAAAGGACAAGGTTGCAACATTGGATGAAAGTCTTCAGCACTATCGTTCCATTGAGGAATCTATGCAGAAAGCATTGACGCTCTCTGAAAAGACAGCGGAAGAAACTATAAATGCAGCAAATGATAAGGCGCGCCAGATTAACACGGAAGCGGAAAAAAAGGCAGAGGCACTTCTGGCAGATGCGAAGGCAGAATTGCAAGAGACAAAAGATGAGATTTACCGGCTTCAGAAACAGCATGCAGCATTTAAAGAACAATTTACCAAAATACTGGAAGCGCAGCGGAAAATCATGGATGGTGAAATGATTGACATTGATTTGGGCGTGGATTTTGAACCAAGCTATCCGGATAGCGGCTTCGGTAATTTCTCCGGCGGCGGCTTAGGCAGCGAAGGTGGTCTGGGTGGTCTTGGCGGCGGTGGGGGATATGTGGGTTCTAATTCCTTTGACGAGGGAATGGAACGCACCAATCAGGATCCAGCCATTAACCGTGGAACCCTTAATATGGACCCATTTGCAGATGCTATGAATGGAGGAGGACGTTTCAGCCGTCAAACTGGAGGCTCCTTCAATGGCAATTCCAAAAAGAAAAGCACTTCTGGTACTGGAAATACAGCTTCCAAACCAACCCTGAATGTTAAGAATACCAAACCAGGAGCAACTAAAGTGCGGAAGAACTTTACAACTGCAGCTTCTGATTCTGAGACCACTGGACAAACAACCCAGCCATCTTCAGGAAATGTACAGCAGACAGTGCAGCCGGACACACAACCTGTAAAACCGGCACCAGTTGAACCAAAACCGGCTCAGATGGGTGGCTCTTCAGCAGGTCCGGTTCATAATAAGCCTGTACCTGACACTGAACCAGCACAGGTTGCGGGAGAAGTGGAAGATAAGATTAACGAATCTACCATGTTGGATTCAGAGGATAACTACAGCACAGGCTTTGATTTTGTCAGTGAAGATGATGTGGCAGCTGCCGCTGAATCACAGCCGGGTGCTGCTGGTGACTTTTTTGATGATTTTGGTGACAGTACAGTTACCGGTGAAGTCGAGGACAAGATAAACGAGGCAACGATGCTGGATTCTGAGGATAACTACGATGACGGCTTCAATTTTGTAAGTGAGGACGATGTACATACAGATGAAGATGCTTATTCCGGTGAGGTTGAAGATAAAATAAATGAATCCAATATGCTGGATTCAGAGGATAATTACACCGATGGTTTTGATTTTATTGTCGGTGAGGATTCAGAAAGTGATGAAATCCCAACTATTTTACCAAATTTTGCCGGGGATAATCCCAATTCTGCATCTCTAAACATTAATCCGTTCCAGGATAATTCAGATGAGGATGTATTAACAGGGGATGTTGAGGATAATCCAAAACAGTCTAATTTAATTGGTAATGAGGATGATGAGGAGGAAGGCTTTAACTTCTTATAGGAGAACTACTATGACTGAAATGACCGTACACAAGGATGGTAAGCCAATTTATGATATTATTTTCCGACAGGATTTTAACGACCTGGTTACCTGCTTAGAACAATTGAATATCCGGAATAAAAGAGTCTGCATTGTAACAGAAACCAATGTAGCGTCCCATTATCTGGATATAGTCAGGAATCTGATTGCACCCCACTGTATGAACTGTATTTCCTTTGTGTTTCCGGAGGGAGAGGCAAGCAAGAATCTGGATACGGTGCGGGCGCTGTATGAACACTTGATTCTGGCTCAGTTTGACCGCAATGACCTTCTGGTTGCATTGGGTGGTGGGGTGGTTGGTGATTTAACAGGCTACACTGCAGCAACGTATTTAAGGGGCATTGATTTTGTTCAGATACCTACCAGCCTTTTAGCCCAGGTTGACAGCAGCATAGGCGGTAAAACCGGTGTTGATTTTGATGCATATAAGAATATGGTGGGTGCATTTCATCAGCCACGTCTTGTTTATATGAATCTGTCTACTCTGCGTACCTTGACGGAGCGTCAGTTTCATTCCGGACTTGGTGAAATCATAAAACATGGATTAATCAAGGATGCGGAATATTATCATTGGATTCATAAGCATTTTAATGAAATTAATAACCGGGACATGGATGTCATTCTGGAAATGGTGGTACGAAGCTGTAATATTAAACGCTTGGTGGTAGAAAATGACCCAACGGAAAAGGGTGACCGTGCACTGTTAAATTACGGACATACCTTAGGACATGCCATTGAGAAAATTATGGATTTCCGGCTGCTGCACGGTGAATGTGTTGCCATTGGCTGTATTCTTGCCTCCATTATTTCAAAAAACAAGGGGCTCTTAACGAATGAAGAGGTAACAGATATTACAAAAAGCTTTCAGGCATTTGGTTTTCAGCCTTTGCCAAAGGAGATTGAGATTCCTGAGATAATTAAGGCTACAAAAAATGATAAAAAAATGAAAGCGGGAAAGATTAAGTTTATTTTATTAAATAGGATAGGAGAGGCTTATATTGATTCTGACGTATCCGACCAGGATATGGAAAATGCTATTCAGGAGCTATTAGCAAATTAATACTGAATTAATATATGTACAATGAAATGGAAGAACTTGCGAATAGAGCTTCAAGTTATAATAAGAATAAAAAGATTGCAGGAAGTATTATACCTGCAATCATTTGTTTTGTAATACTGGTAATAATAGACCAGGCAACAAAATACTGGATTGACCATAATATGGATTTATATGATTCCATACCTGTTATTAAAAATGTATTTGAAATATACTATATCCATAATCCGGGAGCTGCATGGGGGATTTTTGCGGATAAACAGATTTTGTTTTATATCTGCACCATTGCTGTTCTGATTTTCGGCAGCTGGTTTTATGTCCGCTGTGCCAAATCCGGAGCATTTCATGATATCCGGATTTTAATTGTGTTGATTTTATCCGGAGCCGTTGGCAATTTTATCGACCGTCTGCGTTTTCAATATGTAATTGATTTTTTCTATTTTAAGCTCATAGACTTTCCGGTTTTCAATGTGGCAGACTGTTATGTCACAGTTGGTTTTCTTTTAATGGTGATTCTGATTTTCTTTAAATATAAGGAAGAAGATTTGGAATGTATATTCCATGGAGGTAAACATGCACTATGAATTAGAATATCCGAATATTTTTCCAGAACGTATCGACAAATATATCAATGAACAGCTTCCGGATTTATCAAGGTCGTATATTCAGCAGCTGATTAAACAGGGTAATGTACAAATCAATGAAAAAGCCTGTAAACAAAATTACAAATGCAAACCGAATGATAAAATTGTAATTTCCTATGAAGAGGCAAAGGAATTAGAGGTTGTGGCAGAAGATATTCCTTTGGATATCGTATATGAAGATGCATCCATTGTAATTGTAAATAAACCCAAAAATATGGTGGTTCATCCTGCCGCAGGTCATGAAAGCGGGACTCTGGTAAATGCCCTTGTGTATCATTGTAAAGATTCTTTGTCATCAATTAACGGGGTAATCCGTCCCGGAATTGTACACCGCATTGACCGGAATACCACAGGCCTTCTTGTGATTTGTAAAAATGACATGGCGCACAAAAGCCTGGCTGCGCAGTTAAAGGAGCATTCCATAACCAGGAAATATCATGCCATCTGTCATGGCTCCTTTAAGGAGATGAGCGGAACCGTAAATGCTCCCATTGGCAGACATCCCGTGGACCGTAAAAAGATGGCAATTAATTATAAAAATGGGAGAGCGGCGGTTACCCATTACAAGGTTCTTAAAAAGCTGAAAAATGATTATTCTTATATAGAATGTACGTTAGAAACCGGAAGAACGCATCAGATTCGTGTCCATATGGCATCCATCGGTCATCCCTTGCTGGGAGATGAGGTATACGGACCTAAAAATCCTAAAATAAAAGGTTTAGAGGGGCAAACCCTTCACGCTAAGATATTGGGGTTTATTCATCCTGATACAAAGGAATATGTGGAATTTGATTCAGAATTGCCGGAATATTTTAAAGAGCTGTTGAAAAAGCTCCAATAAAAAAATCTCTATTATCACAAAATAGAGATTTTTTTATTCTGCTTATTTTTTGTCAGGCTTTTCCCGCAGGGTTACGGCATCCTTAGCCTTCATGCGTTGCCATTCATCTACATCTGCATAATGTTTTTTTGTTGTATTTACATCTTTATGACCTAAAACATCTGCAACTAAGTAGATATCAGAAGTCTGCTGATACAGAGATGTACCATATGTACTCCGCAACTTGTGAGGTGTAATCTTTTTAAGAGGTGTTGTAATACGGGCATATTTTTTAACCATATTTTCCACACTGCGTACAGAGATTCTTTTTCTCTGGGAGCTTAAAAATAAAGCCTCTTCGTGACCTTCTAAGGTAACAATTTTCTTACGTTCCTCTAAGTATTCCAAAAGCGCCTCCCTGGCTTCCTGTCCAAAATAAACATAGGCCTCATAACCGCCTTTTCGTACAATTTTAATGCGGTCATAATCAAAATCCACATCCTTGATATCCAGTCCGACACATTCCGATACCCGGATACCTGTCCCAAGCATTAATGTGAGTAAAGCCAAATCCCGTATTTTTGTTTTCTCGTGATATGCCTGCTGGTGATTACTCAGCTTAGTGCCATATTCCACGTTATCCAGAAACTGGGCAGTTTCATTTGCATCCATGCGGACGATGGCCTTATCGTGAATTTTGGGCATATCAACAATCAAAGTGGGATTTGCATGTATTTTCTTATTCTTGTATAAATAGCTGAAGAAAACCCTTAAAGAGGCTAATTTGCGCTTTAAGGCACGTTCACCATTGGTAAACTGCCTGCCGTTCTTTTCGTATACCTTTAAATAGTCCATATATTCTTCAATATCTTCAGATTCCAGCTGGTCAATAAAATCCAGCGGAACATCAGCCGGTGATTTGTTTTTCAGGGCAGGATTGGAATCGCATAGAAATTCAAAAAAGGTCTTCAAGTCCCTGGCATAGCCTAAACGGGTTCTGGGCGCCTTTGTATATTCGATGGAGCGGAAAAATGCAGAGACATATTTCGGCAGCTCCTGTAAAATATCACGCATCAGGAGTACGTTATGGATTTCTTCTTCCTGATGATAAGTTTTATTTGCCATATTAAAATTCCTTTCACTCAGAATAAGGTTTATATCATAAGATATGTATTCCCTAAAATTACCTTTAGTTCATTCAGAATATCCATATTATACCTTATAATGTAAAAAAACGCAATCTTTTTTCGTTAAACTATGGTTTTGCGAATAGTTTGGCAAATAAGGATTACTGCTTTTCTTTTCACAACCAGGAACAAAATCGATATCATTTCCTGTAAAGCCAGAAGAAAAAGCCTTAATAATAACTTTAGATTCTTCCGGCTTACAGCTTTTACTTTAATTCGGCTTGTATTACAATATAGCTGTCCTTTGATATGTATTTGGCACAGGAAAGAATGGTTATGGTTTTGCGGCTGGTCTGGTTACAATATTTACTGGTTTGATTCATATCCGCAAAAAATACTTTTTTAACGATATATTCGTCTAACTGGCTTTTTGTCTGGATATAAAGCAGATTACCCTCTTTAACCTCCTTTATCCGGTTTAACGAGTGTCCATATAATCTGGATGCATGTCCGCATATAATATAATTGCCCCCGTTTTTATATTGCATATTATCTGCCGCAGTTGTTAATTCATATTGGTTCAGATGCTCCATCCTCTTTGAGCCGGTATATACAATCTTTTCAAGATTAATCGCCGGAATAAATAAAATACAGTCTCCTTTCCACAACTCTTTTTTATCATATGTATTATTAGCGGCTTCCTGGCCGTTCTGTGTATTTTTGATACCGGTTTCTTTCGATGAAACGGATTGCAGCATCTCATTTAAATTCGGCAGATCTTCGTGGTACAGCTTAGTTTCTATTAAATGTATCTGCTCTTTTTCAAGCTGTTCATTTTGACAAACCACATTATAGCTATAAAAATAATATAATACTAAAATTGTAAAAGATATAATTATCAGGTATTTTCTTTGAAACACAGGCTTCCGGCTTGCAGCATTATTTTTTCTTTTATGAAACATCATCATGAGAATCCTTTTTTCCCCGAAGAAATATCCTTTTATGATACCCATATAAAAAAAATCCAATAAAGCAAATTATCAGAACCAGACAGCTTATCAGTCCAAGCTTATAATGCTCCTGAAAGCCAAGCTTTAAAATTGGTGCATTGGTAATATTCAAGGTTATCCGTTCCGGTGTCTCCAGCATAAAATGATATTTGTTATTGCTGGAGTAATATCCGTTCTTACATTTTGTTTCAATAAAATAATATTTACCATAAGGTAATTGTTCTACTACTATTTTTCCGTGCTTATTCGTCTTGTACACACCAATTTTTTCCCCTTTACTGCTATACAAGGTAAATTCAACATTTTTTAAGGGTTTGTTAGTATCTGCATCTGTTTTAATAATCTGAACCGATGCCTTGGATAATTTGTTTATAAACTCGTTATTCGTGAATTGTATCTCAACATTCCTGTTGCCGGCCGGTGTTATTTCAAAATCATAGGTATTGGTATCCAGGTCGTACTGTGGGTTAGTTTGTAATTCTTTGAGATAATATGTCCCTTTAGGAAGTTTGGCTGAAAATTTGCCCTCTCCATTTTTATCAGTAGTTATATATCCCACACAGGTGTCTTTGGGAAGCGCCTGTCCTTGGGAAAAGGTGTAATCAAACTTCTGATAGATACCAAATACAACATTTTCAAGAGGAACCATATCATAAGTAATACCC
>JAXVOW010000191.1:0-4028 GCA_037301995.1 bacterium
GGCGGGCAGGATGTAAAAAAGGGTGCCGTGATGGTATGGAATGACATGAATACCCAGATAACGAAGCTGGAGGAAGAGGAGCCTGCGGTAAAACAGGCAATGGGCTATATCAGAAAGGCTTATGAGGAAGTAAAGGATTTTACCCGGACATATATCAATATAGGTGAATAATCCGGGCAGCCTGGACATATCCGGTAGATGAACAGGGGGCAATAAGCCTCCTGTTTTGTGCTTGAAGTTCTTCCTTAAAATGTTTATAATAGTGAAGATTGATATCATCAATCAGCAGAAACTAATTTTTGTTAATTAGGAACAAAAACAGGAAGGAATTCTATGAGGAAACTTGCTTTAAATGATGAAATATTATTAAACATAGAGAAACCTGCCCGTTATATCGGCAATGAGGTGAACTCTGTAATAAAAGACACAGACCAGGTGGATATCCGGTTTTGCATGTGTTTTCCGGATGTATACGAGATTGGCATGAGCCATCTGGGAATCCAGATTTTATATGACACCATCAACAAAAGAGAGGATGCCTACTGTGAACGGGTGTATTCTCCGTGGCCGGATTTGGATAAAATCATGCGGAAACAGAATATTCCTCTGTTTTCTTTGGAAACCCAGACGCCAGTCAAAGAGTTTGATTTTCTGGGAATCACGCTCCAGTATGAGATGTGTTATACCAACATTTTACAGATTTTAGAGCTTTCAGGTATTCCAATCTGGGCAAAGGAACGTACCCTGGAGGACCCTATTGTGTTTGGTGGAGGTCCCTGCAGCTATAATCCGGAGCCGATTGCGGATTTTTTTGATGTATTTTATATTGGCGAGGGAGAGACCCGCTATCATGATGTGTTTGAAGTATATAAAGAACTGAAGAGTCAGGGTGCCTCCAGAGAGGAAATGCTTTACCGGATTTCCCAAATACCGGGTATGTATGTGCCGTCTCTGTATGAGGTGACCTACAAAGCAGATGGAACCATCGCCTCCTTTGAACCAGTCAGGGATGGCGTTCCCCGAAAAATCACAAAGGAGATAGTGCTGGATTTTGACAAGGCACCATATCCTACAAAGCCGCTGGTACCGTATATTAAAGCAACCCAGGACCGCGTAACTCTTGAGATTATGAGAGGCTGCATCCGGGGCTGCCGTTTCTGCCAGGCGGGGATGATTTACCGCCCCACAAGACAGAAGA
Organism: bacterium; assembly: GCA_037301995.1. Classification (GTDB taxonomy): domain Bacteria; phylum Bacillota; class Clostridia; order Lachnospirales; family Lachnospiraceae; genus CAG-590. Next base: position 1,199 of record JAXVOW010000191.1, read on the forward strand.
ATGTAGAAACCCTGAAGCAGTATGCCAGAGAAATGATTCAGTCTACCGGACATGAGGAAATTTCCTTAAGCTCCTTAAGCTCTTCAGACTATGAGTGCTTAAAAGAGCTCACCTATTTCCTGATTGATGAGATTGGCAACCATGATGTAAATATATCTCTTCCCTCCCTCCGGATTGATGCCTTTTCCTTAGATGTTATGGCGAAGGTACAGGATATCCGGAAGAGCTCCCTGACCTTTGCGCCAGAGGCTGGAACTCAGCGTCTTCGGGACGTCATTAACAAGGGACTGACGGAAGAAGTCATTTTAAATGGCGCCATGCAGGCATTTAAGGGAGGCTGGAACAAGGTCAAATTTTACTTTATGCTGGGGCTGCCTACTGAGACGGATGAGGACGCAGAAGGGATTCCGAAGCTCTGTGAGACGGTGGCAGAGGCATATTATACAATCCCAAAGGAAGAGCGGAATGGAAAAGTGTCTATTACCGCATCGGCTTCCTTCTTTGTTCCCAAACCATTTACGCCATTTCAGTGGGCGCCAATGCTGGATGCCGAAAGCTACCGAAACCGTGCCCACCATGTAAAAGACACCTTCCGGGAGCAGCTTAACTTCAAATCCATGAAATTTACTTACCATGAATCCGATGTTTCCGCATTAGAAGGTGTATTTGCAAGGGGTGACAGGAAGCTTTCCAGGGTTATCTACGATGCCTATAAAGGCGGCTGTATTTTTGATGCATGGACGGAATTTTTTGACAATGATAAATGGATGGCAGCCTTTGAAAAGAATGACATATCCATTCCATTTTACACTACAAGGGAACGGGATACAGATGAAATTCTCCCATGGGATTTTATTGATATCGGGGTGACAAAGCGTTTCCTCGCATCCGAGTGGGAAAGGGCAAAGCAGGGAATTGTCACGCCGAACTGCCGTGAGAAATGCTCGGGCTGCGGGGCAGCTAAGTTTGGAGGAGGTGTGTGCTTTGAAGGTAAGAATTAAATATACCAAATCAGAATATCTGAGGTTTATCGGACACCTGGATGTGATGCGGTATTTCCAGAAGGCAGTAAAGCGCGCCGGACTGGATGTTGCCTACTCAAAGGGCTTCAGCCCCCACCAGCTCATGTCCTTTGCCGCACCCTTAGCCCTTGGAGTCACCAGCGAGGGAGAATATTTTGATGCTGAATTTAATTCCCTTGTATCCTCAAAGGAGTTTGTCAGACGCTTGAATGAACAGATGGCGGCAGAAATGGAGGTAAAGGATGCGGTACTGCTTCCGGATAATGCAAAGAACGCCATGTCCATTGTGGCTGCCTCTGACTATGTCATTACCATATTAGATACAGTTCCGGCAGAAGTAAAAGAGCAGATGCTCTCCTTTGCACCGCATTTACTGGAGAGGGAACGCATAGAAATCCTTAAAAAAACGAAGAAAAATGAGAAGATTGAAGATATTAAGCCGGGAATTTTGAAGCTTTCGGTGGAAAGCTATGCTTTGGCAAAGGCTCTATCAGAAGATGTTGCACAGGAAGTATCTGAAGGACAGAAAGGAAATGTCCTGCAAAACCGGTATGTGGAGAATGTAGCGAAAGAGGACAAGCTCTATATGCTGCTTGCAACGGGAAGCGAATATAATTTGAAACCGGAGCTTGTGATACAGGCAATCTGCCGGGAAATTGACTGCGAGTATAAGCGGTTTGATTATAAAATACACCGCTTGGAAACCTATATGAAAAATGAAGAGGGAAAACTGGTGTCCCTGCTTAAGAGTGGGACAAGAATAGAGGACTAAAGCATCCAAAATAGCGGCATGGAAATGGAGAATATTATGAACAAGGCAGTTATTACAGAATGGAACAACCAGATCTTCCTTCTGATATATGAAGAGAATATTTTAGTGGAGTGCCATCCTCTGATGAAGGATAATTCATTGCAGATTGGAGACATTTATATCGGACGCGTGGAAAAGGTTGTAAAAAATATCCAGTCAGCCTTTATACGGCTTGACAAAGAGAATGTGGGATATTTACCCTTAAATGATAAGCCTGCACTGGTGCTAAACCGCAGACTTCCAAAGGGACTTCCCTCTATTGCAGAAAATGACCTGATTCTCGTCCAGGTGGAACAGGAACCGCAGAAAATGAAACAGGCAAGGGTTACCGGTAATATTTGTTTATCCGGCAATTATGTTGCAATGGATTTATCGAAAGGAATGATTGGCGTTTCCAAAAGGATTAAGGATAAGCAGCGGATTACTGAGCTGAAACAGCTTGTAAAGGAAAATCTGGTACAACCGGAAGCTTCTTACGGAATTGTATTGCGGACAGCGTCAGAGCATGCAGATTCTGAGCTGATTTTAACCGAAATAAGCCGGTTTACACAGGAACTGGACCAAATAATCCATAAAGCCCAATATGAGCGGAATACAGGTGTTATCCAAAAAGGGAAAGAAGAGTGGGTTGCTATTTTAGAGGAATACGGTATTTCCCGGATTAATGAAGTAAAAACAGATTTGCCAGAGGTCTATAAAGAACTTACCGGTTTTGTCTCAAATGCTGTATTTTACGAAGAAGCCTATCCTCTTTATAAGCTGATGGGACTGGAAACTGAGCTTTCAAGAGTTCTGAATAAAAAGGTCTGGCTTAAATCAGGAGGCTTTTTAATTATTGAGCCAACAGAGGCAATGGTTGTCATTGATGTGAATTCCGGCAAATCCATTGGCAAAAAAAATAAGGATGCCCATATTCTTAAACTGAATCTTGAGGCGGCAGAAGAGATTACAAGACAGCTTCGGCTGCGGAATTTATCGGGAATTATTATGGTTGATT
>JAXVOW010000192.1:0-8274 GCA_037301995.1 bacterium
TGCTTCCATACATTACCAAGCCGGAGCTGGTGGCACCCGGTCTGCATATTCTAAGTACAAAGCCCGGTGGCGGATACAGCGTCAAAAACGGGACTTCTATGTCTGTCCCATTTATCAGCGGCACCTGTGCGCTTCTGTTACAGAAATATCCGTATCTTACCAATGACCAGACCAAAATCCGGCTGATGGACGCTGCTTATACCGTTCCATTTCTTCCCTACAACATGCAGGGTGCCGGAGTGGTAAATTTAAACCGGCTTTTAAGATAATACTTCATTCAAAAATCTGGAAGGCTCCAAGTCCTTGTTGTAATACTCCTTCACCTCATAGATATGCAAATGATTTTTCGCTCTTGTCATCGCCACATAGAACATCCGGCGTTCCTCTTCAAGCTCCTCCGGTTTTACAGCCTTTTTATACGGCGTCATGCCCTCATTTGCCTCCAACAGAAAAACACTGTCGAATTCCAGCCCCTTGGCACTGTGCATTGTAGTTACTGTCACGCCGCTGCGCTTTTCCCTTGCATTTTTCTTCATATGCTGTTCCAGGTCTTCCCGGTATCTGTCAATCCCCTCAAACCAGTCCCCAAAGGTTTTATATTGCTTCGCCAGCTCCTGCAGCTCATCCAGCGTCCCCAGTAAATCATCCGCATTTAAATGCCGGTATTTTGCATATTCTATCAGATATCCGTCGTACCCAATCGCCTTCCTGATAAAGTTCACCGCCGCAAAGGGCTTTAACCCCGCAAGAATCTTCAGTTCATACTCAAGCTGGTCAATATTGTCAAGCGCCCATTCCTTCCCTTCTGCCATTTTCTTAAGCTCCTGGAAGCTCACCACCGGCTCGGTCAAAAGCTCTCTTGACAGATAGCGGTTCGGTTTATTGAGAATCCGCAAAAACAACGCCCTTTCCCTTATTCCCATAGCAGCACGGATATAATCCAATATGGTCTTTACCGTAAAATGGTCATATATACAGGGCACTCTGTCACGAACCTGAAAGGGAATATTATATTCCATCAGCTTATTTACAATACTGCGTGCCTGTACATTTGTCCGCAGTATCACCGCCATTTCTGAATAAGGAATTCCATCCTGTCCGTATTGTTGAATCCTTTTTATGACATGATTGTTTTCCTCTGCAAGGGTCTGCATATGATGTATATGAATTGGCTCCTGATAATCCCTGCTGCTTACAATTTTCTTGTTAAAGCGGATTTGGTTGTTGGCAATTACCCGGACAGCCCCCTCCGTAATATTACGGCTGCAGCGGTAATTTATATCAAATAATGTTTCCACCGCATCGGGATAATCCTCTTTAAAATGCAGCATAATCTCCGGTCTGGCTCCCCGGAACCCATAAATACTCTGGTCGTCATCTCCCACAATAAACAGGTTATTGGATGGCGCTGCCAGCAATTTTGTAATCTCATACTGAATTTTATTAATATCCTGAAATTCATCCACCAGAATATAGGAATAGCGTTTCTGAAGATTTTTAAGGATATCCTCTCTTTCCTTTAACAGTTCATAGCAGTATACCATCATGTCATCAAAATCCAGTTTCCCCAGAGAAGTAACCTTCGCTTCATATTCCCTGCAGATATCTCGGAACACCTCATCACCTGCACATGCAGAATAAAAGTGCTCTAAAGAAATCATATCGCCCTTCATCAGTCCTGTTTCCCTGATTACTGCGGTAACCAGCTCTTCCTCATCTTCATACTCCAGATTTTTCTCACGGATGATATCACGAATTATCGCATATTTTTCATCCTCCAGCAAAATATTACCTGCATTATAACCATATGCCATTTTCAGAATAGAAAAGAATATGGAATGAAAGGTTCCAAATGTACAGTGACATTCAGAACCTTTCATGATTTTGCGAAACCGCTCCTCCATCTCTCTTGCACTGGCTCTGGTAAAGGTAATTACCAGAATCCGTGAGGATGGAACACCAGCCTCTTCAATTAAATATTTTATGCGGTACACCATCGCAGTTGTTTTTCCAGAGCCAGGACCTGCCAATGCCAGCATCGGACCATTCACATGATGAATTGCAGCCATCTGTCCCTCGTTAAAATCCGGCATTCCTTCTCCTTTCATCTGCTATTTTAGCTTAGGTAATTGCGAAACTCTCTATTTTCAAAACCCAGTTGCGCAATATATACAATACCATAAGCAGGGTGCTTTGGAGCCGTTGGTACTTAGGTGCCGTATTTTGGCACCTTACGTACCATTACGAGCGACAAGCAGCAAAATGCCTGTATACTTGGCGAAACGAAGTTGAGCCTAGTAGAAAGGTATGCACAGCTGCGTGCCCAGCGTTGATATTGTATATATTGCACAACGGTCGGTAACGAATACAGAGTTTCGCAATTACTTAGCTAAATCAGCTTGCTTTCTCTAATTTATGAATTCCTATTTCGATACGCCTCAAAGACTCTTCTTTTCCAAGAATATCCATAATCTCAAAGGCTCCTCCTGGTGTCATCTGCTTACCTGACACAGCGGTACGCACCGGCCATAATCCGGTTCCATTTTTAATCTCTTTTTTGGCTATATACTCCATCAATGTGTCATGAAGAGTGTCCACAGACCAGTCGTCCACATTCTTTAAAAGCTCATATTCTTCCCGTAGGATTTCCAGGGAATTCTCACTGTTGGTTTTCATCTTTTTATGGGTATACATCGCTATATCATAATCCGGAAGCTCCTCAAAGAAGTCAATATGCTCCCTGATATCCGGGAAAACCTCAATACGGGTCTTAACGAGCTCTAATATCTCATCAATTTTGACATCTCTTGTAATGACCTCCTTCACATATGGAAGCGCCATTTCCTTAAATTTATCAAAATCCATCTTTTTAATGTATTCTCCATTCATCCAGCGCAGCTTTACCATATCAAACACAGCCGGGGATTTGGAAATATGATGGTAATCAAACACCTTAACAAGCTCATCCAGTGAGAAAATTTCCTGGTTATCCTCCGGACTCCAGCCAAGAAGCGCAACAAAATTAACAATTGCCTCTGTTACAAAGCCCTGCTCCAGCAAATCCTCATAGGAGGAATGTCCGCTTCTCTTGGACAGCTTCTGGTGCTCCTCATTGGTAATGGTCGGACAATGGATATATGCGGGAACCTCCCATCCAAACGCCTGATATAAGCGGTTATATTTGGGTGAAGAAGATAAATACTCCTGTCCCCTTACCACATGTGTGATTCCCATCAAATGGTCATCTACCACATTGGCAAAATTATAGGTTGGATACCCATCTGATTTAATCAGAATCATATCATCCAATTCCTGGTTTGGTACCGTTATCGTTCCATAAAGCTCATCCTCAAAGCTGGTCTCACCCTCCAGCGGAACATTCTGGCGGATAACATAGGGAATCCCTGACGCCAGCTTTGCCTCTACCTCTTCCTTGCTCAGATGGAGACAATGCTTATCATATTTGCGGACAGATTTTCCATCCAGAACCTCTTCCTGCAGGTTATCAAGACGCTCCTTATCACAAAAACAATAATATGCCTCTCCCTTATCAATTAATTCCTTGGCATACTGAAGATAGATTCCCTTCTCCTGCCGTTCACTCTGCACGTAGGGACCAACACCGCCATCCTTGTCCGGACCCTCGTCATGAATCAAGCCTGTTCCCTTCATAGTGCGGTAAATAATATCCACTGCACCTTCCTGGTATCTCTCCTGGTCCGTATCCTCTATTCTTAATATAAAATCTCCATTTTCATGCTTTGCAACCAAATAGGCGTATAATGCCGTTCTCAAATTTCCCACATGCATTCTTCCTGTTGGGCTTGGTGCAAATCTGGTTCTTATTTTACTCATACTTTCCCTCATTTTCAGTATCTTTTTAACTGTCCTTTTACTTCTGTTCCGAATTAGCTAGTTCCTGCCACAGCATTGCTTATATTTACGCCCACTTCCACAAGGACATGGGTCATTTCTTCCAATTTTAGGCGGTTTTACAACTGTTCTGGAGCTCTTTTCAATCTTATAGAGCTCTTTTCTTCTATCCTCTGGTATAAGGTTATTCCACTCCTCTAACTCATAGAGCCAATTCGCATCACAGCCCACCATATTTCTGTACAAGGTCTCTAAATCAAAATCAAGAGAAACCTCTGTATCCTCTTCTAACTCTTCCATATTATTTGATGTCTTTAAGCTGTCATCAATACCATCTAAAAAGCCTGTCATAAGCTGGACTGTGGTATCATATTTTTCTGCCAGTTCCTTTACAGTCCCCTTCACAACCTCATCCGAATTTGATAGCAGCTGCTTATAGATTCCCTGTTCTACTCCAAAATAATTCAGCCAGAACTGTCTTCCCTGAGGAGTTCTGTCATCCATCTGTCCATATGCATATTCGCGCCAGTCTTTTAATAAACTCATTTGTTTTTACCATCCTTTTACAAAATATAATGAATTCTCCGTTATATATCTCGTATATAACAAGCTAGATTATAGCAAAGCATAATCTTTTTTTCAAGTTACATGTATAAAAGTGTTAAAATGGGACATAATTAAAATATCACGAAATCAGCCGGTAGCAGATATAAGCTGACAGCGGTTAATTTCGTGAAAACGATTCTCTAAGCTTAGGGAATCCGATAATACTTTATCCTCCCCTATTTACGGAGCCGGTTCGCCGGCTCCGTTCCCCTTTTTGTATCTTTTACTTTTCCTCTTCCAGTTTTTTTAAATCTTCCTTTGGTATTACCTCAGAATCCCCATGAACCAAATGCGTAAACCACATAAATACCCACAATACTATCGGTACTGCCAATGCCAGAAACAGCATTCCATAAAAATATTTACTGCCTGTTACGGCACAGATAACAGTGCCGATAATCAAGCCAATAATTACAATGATTGTGAGCCATGCCACAATCTGTCTTACTCTTTTCATAACCGTCTAATACTCCTCCCCATATAAATCCTGCAGCCGTTCTCTCACATGCTTCTCATATCCATTCTCTGTAGGATGATAGAATCTTGCATCCTTAATCATATCCGGCAGATACTGCTGTTTCACAAAATTACCGGGATAGTCATGTGGATAAAGATATCCTGTATGTCCCAGCTCCTTAGCTCCTTTATAATGGGTATCCCGGAGATGCGGAGGAACAGAGCCTGTCTTCTGGTTTTTGACTGTTTCAAGGGCATCAAAAATTGCATTTGTTACCGCATTGGATTTTGGAGCTCCCGCCACATACAGCGCTGCATCTGCAAGCACCAGCTGCGCCTCCGGCATGCCGATTCTCTCCACTGCCTGGGCGCATGCCACTGCAACCTGTATTGCCTGGGGGTCTGCTATTCCCACATCCTCACACGCGCATATCATAATCCGTCTGGCAATGAACGTCACACTTTCTCCAGCCTCTAACATTTTTGCAAGATAATAAACCACCGCATCCGGGTCAGAGCCCCGCATACTCTTAATAAAAGCTGAAATTGTATCGTAATGGTTGTCGCCATCCTTATCATATTTCACTGCTCTTCGCTGAATACATTCCTCTGCCACGGGGAGTGTGATGTGAATCTTTCCATCTTCTCCCGGCTCTGTGGTAAGAACGCCCAGCTCAACAGCATTCAGTGCGCTTCTGGCATCCCCTTCACTCATATCTGCCAGAAAGTCCAGCGCCTCTTCATCAATTTCTGCGTGATAAGCACCCATTCCCTTTTCCGTATCGTATACTGCCCGTTTTATCAGTGTTTTGATATCTTCCTTCTCCAATAATTCCAGCCGGAAGATATGTGACCTGGAAATCAAAGCTCCATTTACCTCAAAATATGGATTTTCCGTAGTGGCACCAATCAGAACAATGGTCCCGTCCTCCACAAAGGGAAGCAGATAATCCTGCTGTGCCTTATTAAACCGGTGTATCTCATCCACAAACAATATAGTTTTCTTCTGATACATTCCATAATTGTCCTTAGCCTTCAAAACCACCTCTTCCATATCCTTCTTCCCTGCGGTAGTCGCATTCAAAGAAGTAAAAATAGAACTTGTGGTGTTGGCAATCACCATAGCCAGAGTTGTCTTGCCGGTTCCCGGCGGACCATAGAAAATGATAGAACTCAGCTTATCCGCCTTAATTGCCCGATAGAGCAGCTTATCTTTCCCTATAATATGCTTTTGACCAACAACCTCATCAAGGGTTGTTGGCCGTAATCTCTTCGCTAAGGGTGATTCTTTTTCCATATTTGCTTCCCGCATATAGTCAAATAAATCCATGAAATTACCCTCTATATTAATTCTAATGTTTTTGAAATCCCATTTTTTCCAATAACTTTTCAAATTTGTCCAGCATAATTGGTTTACAAATATATGCATTATAATCACTACAGACCTGGATACTGTCTAAAACCACCTCATCCAGTGCGCTAATCATGATAACCTTTGCCCGTTCTTCTTCCAGCACAGCATATTTCTTCTCTGCTTCACGAATCGCTTCTAATGTTTTATATCCATCCAGTTTGGTCATCATAATATCCAGACAGATTAAATCAAATATCTGCCTTTCCTCTATGCCTTTAATGGCCTCGTCTACTGCAGACATACCATTGTCCACCGCAACCACTTCGCCATATCTGTTAAAAATTTTCTCTAAAAATCTCCTGTTTGCAAAATCATCATCCGCAATTAATACTCTCATAGAATCCTCCAAATCATTTGTACATATTATCTCTCTGCATCTTCCACTGCCGCTGGTTTATGAGTCCTCTTTGACACGAACCAAATCTGCCAGCTTATTCAAGGTAGCCATTGCCACCTGCGAATGTGATTTGCTGTCATTTTGGATTCTCCGGTTTAATAAATCCCGGTTCAGGCTTCCCAGCAGAAGGTTGGAAAGTTCTTCGGGAGTAAAAGCATCTATAATTTCCCCTTCTTCCATTGCCGCCTTTAATTCCTTCCGGACAAAATTTGTCCGCATTTTAATACATTCAGCAATAGCCTCCCTTGTATTCACATTATGCAGAAATTCCTCATAATTCAATACAATAGCAGCCATTTCGTAATAACCATCATAATATGTACTCAGGGTTCCCAACATCTCCAAAACCCGTTCAAAATGTGGAATCTCTTTTGCTTCTACCGTCGCTATCATCCCACGGTCAAACTTAGTAAAAGTATCAACCACCTCGACTAATACCTCTTCAATACCCCCAAAGTATCTGTAAAGCAGAGATTCCGACATATTCTCTTTCATCGCAAGATTCTTCGTAGTAAGAGAAGCCAGACCCGCTTCACTGATAATTTCAATAGCAGAAGCAATAATCCGGTCTTTTCTGTTGACAAAATTATTATTCATACGTATCCCCCACAATTGTGAATCTTTATTCACTTGTTTTTTTATTTTAGGACATGATACAGATTTTGTCAACTTTTATCCATTTAATTCTGTCCGTAAATAAATATCTGGTCCTTCTCTCTATCGTAATAATAAATATGGTCTGACAGTAAATCAATCAGTCCTACCGCACTCTGGTTCGCCTCCCTCACCAGCCCCTCTAAAAACTCCGCCCCCGTCTCTGCAGTTTCCGGCACCAGCATTACCTCATGTACACTGGAGGGAAGTATAAAAACATTGCATTCCTGTACCCTTGCAAAATTGCTGATAACAGAATCATACAAAATACTGGACGCTCCATTAATACCGGAGTCATTGGATAATACAAACATATTTACCCCATTCTCTGTCCGTTCCAGAGCTGCCAGCTCTTCCGCCAGTTCTCCGGAAGCCTCCTCTGGCATCCGTCTCCGGATGCAGTCCACAATCACCTTTGCCAGAGAATCCATATGCCACGGAAACTCTCTCATGGTATTGAAAAGAGCAAGCTGATACAAATCCTCCATATCAATCCCCCAAAGTTCAAATTCTTCATTGGAAATCAGGGAGCTGGCTATTCCCATCTGGTCTCTGTTTACAATATAGCGAAACGTAATTGCAAGGTCTAAAAATTTCTTATGGGGACAGTCTTTTAACATCTCCTGGTTTCTCTCATAATTAACCAGACGCAGCACAATATCATTTTTTACAGATTTGAAATCATAAACATCCGCTATCTCAATATCATTTTCTTCCATTAATTTCTGATATCTGACTGTTAATTCTTCCATAATGACTGCCATGGGCTTCCCCATCTGATAACTTTCAAAATAAGAATTTAAATAAATATTGGGACTAATGGGCTCTCCCTCCCTCCGAAGTGTAATTCCATCCAATACAATGCCATTGTTCT
>JAXVOW010000193.1:0-1296 GCA_037301995.1 bacterium
CGATGACACAGTTGTGCTATCGACGGCAACAGATGCTCTGGACGGTGCATGAGATGCCCGGTATTGAAAGTATTTCTGCGATACCGTGATGTCCTGCCCCAATTGTTTCATCAGCAAATAGCAAGTGTCCTCTGACATCCCTTCCTGATAAGGTATGGTATGGCTTATCTGCCACTCCTCGATCCTGCGGATCGTTTTATCGGGATTTGCCATCCAGAACCTTGCAATAGAGATGATCTTCTGGGCAGTTCCCTTATCAGCAGAGCTGAGGATATCATCGTCAATACCGGATTCCCTGCCAATCCACGCAAGGATATCCGTAACACCGACTGTTTTACGGACTGCGGTGGCTGCAGCAGTTCCAGGTGTTTTCCGGGGGCGTGTCGGGAGAAGCTCGGTCCCGTTTGCCGACTTCTTTCCAAGTAACTTGCTGGATACGTGCTCGTTATATCTCTTTTTCGGATTGTAGAGCGTTGTTACCTCGTAGACGTATATATCGCCATTGGCCTGGCGGCGTTCGACACGTTTGGTTTTGGGTTCACCGGAAGCTTTTCTTGGCATCTTGGATCTCCTTTTATTTAGTGTCTATATTATATCATAAACACTAAATAAAATCAATCCATCGATGGCCGAAAATGGCTTATTTTCAAAGGAAAACGGCACTCAAGCAACCGGTATCTGGTGCTTATTGAGTGGCCATAACACGGATTTTAGGGTCAAACTTGAGATTTCAATAATATAACTGCGGTTTCCCGATTTGTCAAGGCATTAATTTTATACTTCCTGACTTTTGCGGCAAAACAAACCACCCTGTCCTATATCAATAGGATTTTCGCTTTATCAATTCCGGAGATAGTTTGATTGTAACAGGCCTTCGTTTGGGATAATTTATTTTCTGCAGCAAAAGTCGGGTGGCTTTTTCCCCCATTTCATATCGTGGAGGATGTACAGAACTGATCGGTATAACAACCGTATCTCTCCAGTCATCATCATCATACCCCAGAAGAGCTATTTGATTAGGAATTTCAACTCCGCGCTCAAATAAAGCTTTTACACATCCAAGTGTCATCAAATTATTTTCCACAAAAATTGCGTCAATCGCTGCATTCTCCAGAAGCCAATTTGTTTCGCAATAACCACCCTCCAATGTTGATTCTCCACATCTGATAATGGTATCGTCTACATCTATTTTATTAGCCAAAAGACCTTCCTTATATCCGTCTGTCCTCTGAATTGTTGTGTATGATCTATAAATTCCCGAACATTACCATTTTTCATACTGAACCACTCCCTTCA
>JAXVOW010000194.1:0-3797 GCA_037301995.1 bacterium
ATATGATTCGCCAGATTCCGGTAGATACCATTAAGATTGATAAGGATTTTCTGGACCAGAAATTAACCACGGATAAGGGTAAGATTGTTATCAGCCATACGATTGCAATGGCAAAGGACTTAAAGCTTGGGGTAATTGCAGAGGGTGTTGAGACAAAGGAGCATGTGGACTTTTTGAAATCCACAAACTGTGATGTGGCACAGGGATTTTTCTTTGCGAAGCCCATGCCGCTGGAGGAATTTGAACAGCTTATGCTCACTGAATAATCTTGCAAAAAGCAGGTATATTCCTTGAAAATAAGTGTATTTAATGGACACATGTTGAATATTTTACTAAAAATGGATTTTTTTCCAAGGAAAACTTGACATGGCATATATCATGTTGTATAGTCTTTGTGTTAGCAAGGTCAGGGGGAAGTAAAGTATTATAATGGTATCTTGACCAAGAGAATATTGAGTAAAAGGAGAAACTTTATTATGCCAGAGAGAATGAAAGAAATTATTGCTGAGCAGCTTAGCGTAGATGCAAGCGAAATTGAATTATCATCTAACTTCAAGGAGGATTTAGAGGCTGATTCATTAGATTTATTTGAATTAGTTATGGCTCTTGAGGAAGAGTATGATGTTGAGATTCCTTCAGAGGATTTAGAGAAGATTGCAACTGTTGAGGATATTGTTGAGTACTTAAAGGCTCATGGGGTAGAACTGTAAAACAGAACAGACTGACGAATAAAGAAAGAGCACCGCATTGAAATGCGGTGCTCTTTCTTTATTCTGTCACATTTGATGGCGGACAACGCCATATTCATCATCTAACCGGAAGAAGGAACAGGTAGTGTTTCTTCCCTGAAGAAATTTAACCATATCGTCTTCGTCTAAATTCACATCACATTCATAGCAGTCCCATTCCTCGTCATAAATGTAATGTACACACTGTTCACACAAGTCCATAGCGCTTTCTCCCTATTACTTAGGCATTTGTGAAACTCCTTGTTTCTCTATACATAGTTGTTTATTTAACACAACCTGCGGTAAAAACAGAGCTTCACAAACACTTATACATGTTACTGTGCATTCTCAATATCAATAAAGGATTCCAATAGTGTCTGCAAATCCGCCTGACTTACAGAATATACGGTCTGAGAACCTGTCTGGGATGGAGATACGGTAACGTTGATAGTCACAGCATCCGCATATTCTAAAGCATCAAGATTGGCTTTCATTGTATCATACATGTAATCCAAGGCCAATTCCTCTAACTGGTCCTGAGTAGGAGTACGTCCTGCGTCCACTTCTTTTTGTGCATAATCCGTCAGGTACGCTTCTCCCTCTGACATGATATCCTTGAAAATCTGCAGCTTGTATGTGGTAACAGGTACAGAGTAGGAATCGTCATCATTTCTGGTGGCTTCACCCACTTCATATTTGAAGTTTTTGTATATGTCTATAAATAAGTTACGGAATTCTTCTTTTCTCTCATCGCTGATATTGTAGGAATCCAGATAGGAAATTTCTGTGTCAATGCCCTGGTTGTAAAGTGCTTCCACATCTTCTACAGAGGTTTTTGTAATATCAGCATATTCGGCAAATTCACCGTGGGTATTGGCATCTAAGCATGCCTTGATATAGGCGCTGGCATCAAAGCCAGGGGTACAGCCGGTTACAACGCAGGCTGTTACCAGGATAAATGCTAAAAAAATAGATAATTTCTTTGTGTTCGTTCTTTTCATATTGTTCTCCTCATTCAAAATATATTCTATTGCACTATAATGGATGTATAATGCAGAAGGTTCTCCTATAAAGAAAACCGATGTATGTAGTATACACCGGTTCTCCTGTTTCTGTTGCTAAGCATCCGAAAGAAGCTGCCAGTGGCAGGTTCTGTAGGTAAATAAAATTTGTTTTATAATCAAATTTATCCCATTACAACCTCTACCGTGTGGGTTTTGCCATCTCCGAATACCGGAAGGACATTGCCCTCGATTGCGTTACCATCAACGGTTACGCTCTTAATACCCTTGCATACATGGTCAGGGTTGGTAACGGTAATATCGAATACATCTCCGCGGAAGGTTCTGGAAGCCTTGAAGCCATCCCATGCAGATGGAATGGATGGGTCAATCTTCAGTCCGTCATAATCAGGAATCAGACCTAAAATGTACTGTGAAATTGCCACGAAGTTCCATGCGGCAGTACCGGTTAACCAGGAGTTCTTAGCCTCGCCATGGCGTCCTGCATCCTTACCTGCAATCATCTGGGCATATACATAAGGCTCTGTTCTGTGAAGGTCTGAGTATTTCTCCTCACGGAAAGCAGGAGCAATCTTTGAGTAATACTCAAATGCCTTGTCTCCACGTCCGGCATAGGCCTCTGCACAGATAACCCATGCATTGTTGTGGCAGAAGATACCGGCATTCTCCTTGTAGCCTGCAGGGTATGTAGAAATCTCACCATATTCAATATGATATTTTGTAAATGCAGGCTGGTTTAATACCAAACCGTGCTCACAGTTCAACCATTTATCAATGCTGTCCAGGGTCTGGATATCATAACCCTTGTCCTTGCCAATCTCAGCCATAACAGCGAAGCCCTGTGGCTCGATGAAAATCTTACCCTCTTCGCATTCCTTAGAACCAACCTTGCGTCCCAAGTCATCATATGCACGTAAGAACCATTCTCCGTCATAACCATGCTCAATGATGTTTGCTTTCATTTTATCAATCTCTGCCTGTGCAGCATCAGCCTTGTCGTCCATGCCTTTCTTTCTGCAAAGGGCAACATACTCAGGACCAGCGTAGCAGAATAAGGTAGCTACGAATAATGACTCTGCAACCTTAGAATACTTGTCATCTCCATACTTAGGAGAGGTCCATGTCTGGAAGCTCTCGCCAGGAGTGCTTGAGAAGCATGAAAGGTTCAGACAGTCATTCCAGTCTGCTCTCATGGAAAGAGGTAATCCGTGAGGTCCCACATTGTTCACTACACGGTAGAAGGACTGCTGTAAATGATGCATCATAGGCTGAGCCAATGACTCATCATTTCTATAAGGTACATTCTCATCCAGGATAGAGTAATCGCCAGTCTCCTTGATGTAAGCTGCGGTAGAAAGAATCATCCATAACGGGTCGTCAGAAAAATCACCACCAACGGCATCGTTACCCTTCTTGGTAAGCGGCTGGTACTGGTGGAAGCATCCGCCATCCTCAAACTGGGTAGCAGCCAGGTCTAAGATTCTTTCTCTTGCTCTGTCTGGAATCTGGTGAACGAAACCAAGTAAATCCTGATTAGAATCACGGAATCCCATTCCACGTCCGATACCACTTTCAAAGTAGGAAGCAGAACGTGACATATTGAAGGTTACCATACACTGGTACTGGTTCCAGATGTTAACCATTCTGTCAACCTTCTCATCCGGAGTCTTAACAGTATATTTGGAAAGTAAATCTCCCCATGTTGCCTTAAGGGCTGCCAGAGCAGCATCTGCCTTCTCAGCGGTGTTGAACTGTTCAATCATAGCATATGCCTTGTCCTTCTTCATGGAACCATCGGCATTCCACTTGTCCTCACCGTTTTCTACATAACCTAAAATAAATACATAATCCTTGCTCTCACCAGCCTCTAAGGAAACCTTAATGCTGTGGGAAGCAATAGGAGACCATCCGTCTGCCTTGGAATTATTGGACTTGCCAGCCATAACTGCATCCGGATTGCCAAATCCATTGTATAGGCCCATAAACGACTCTCTATCACAATCATATCCGTCGATATCTGCATTTACAGTGTAGAATGCAAAATGGT
>JAXVOW010000195.1:0-1729 GCA_037301995.1 bacterium
TCCAAGCTGATTAATGAAGAAATGGATGCCGTTAATCTCCGGGGACTGATGGAATTTAATTATCCGGAAAAGGGCATTCCGATTGAGGAAGTGGAGTCTGCGGATTCCATTGTGAAGAGGTTTAAGACAGGAGCCATGTCCTATGGTTCCATTTCAAAGGAGGCCCATGAGACCCTGGCAATTGCCATGAATATGCTTGGCGGCAAGTCTAACTCCGGTGAAGGTGGAGAGGATTTGGAGCGTCTTACGGTGGGAGCAGATGGCAAGAACCGCTGTTCCGCTATTAAGCAGGTGGCTTCCGGACGTTTTGGTGTAACCTCCAAATATTTAACAAGTGCAAAGGAAATCCAGATTAAGATGGCACAGGGTGCTAAGCCTGGCGAGGGTGGTCATTTACCTGGTGGCAAGGTATATCCATGGATTGCAAAAACCCGTCATTCCACCCCTGGTGTAGGACTTATTTCACCGCCACCGCATCATGATATTTATTCCATTGAGGATTTGGCGCAGCTGATATATGACTGTAAAAATGCAAATACAGATGCGAGAATTTCCGTTAAGCTGGTATCCGAGGCGGGAATTGGTACGGTAGCTGCCGGTGTGGCAAAGGCTGGTGCCCAGGTTATTCTGGTATCCGGCTATGACGGTGGTACCGGCGCAGCTCCAGGCAACTCCATTTACAATGCCGGTCTGCCTTGGGAGCTTGGTCTGGCAGAGACACACCAGACACTGATTATGAATGACCTGCGTAATAAGGTTATCTTAGAGACGGATGGTAAGCTGATGACGGGACGTGATGTGGCGATTGCGGCAATGCTTGGTGCAGAGGAGTTTGGTTTTGCCACTGCTCCGCTGGTAACCATGGGCTGTGTCATGATGCGTGTATGTAACTTAGATACCTGTCCGGTGGGTGTGGCAACACAGAATCCGGAGCTCCGCAAACGGTTTAAGGGTAAGCCGGAGTATGTGGTAAACTTTATGGTATTTATTGCGGAAGAGCTTCGGGAATACATGGCAAAATTAGGAGTGCGGACTGTGGATGAGCTGGTGGGAAGAACAGACCTCTTAAAGGCTGGTCCGGAGGCGGCCCAGCGGAAGGTAGATTTATCTGCAATCCTTAACAATCCGTTTGTGGACAGTCCGCAGAATAAGATTGTCTACAACAAGAAAAATGTTTACGATTTTGAACTTCCAGGCACGGTGGATGAGAGGATACTGGTTAAGACCTTTAAGGATGCTCTGAATAAGGGTCAGAAGAAGAGTGTGGAGATTGACGTTAAGAATACAGACCGTTCTGTAGGTACGATTTTCGGCTCCGAGATTACGAAGAAGTATCACGATACCTTGGAAGAGGATACCTTTACCGTGAAGTGTAACGGTTCCGGAGGGCAGAGCTTTGGCGCCTTTATTCCGAAGGGTCTTACCCTGGAGCTTGTGGGTGACAGCAACGACTACTTTGGCAAGGGACTTTCGGGTGGTAAGCTGATTGTATATCCACCGAGAACGGTTCAGTATAAGCATGAGGAAAATATCATTATCGGTAATGTTGCTCTCTACGGTGCGACCTCCGGTAAAGCATACATCAATGGTGTGGCAGGCGAGCGCTTTGCAGTCCGTAACTCCGGTGCAACGGCTGTCTGTGAAGGCGTCGGTGACCATGGATGCGAGTATATGACCGGTGGACGTGTGGTTATCCTTGGAGATACCGGAAAGAATTTTGCTGCCGGAA
>JAXVOW010000196.1:0-9030 GCA_037301995.1 bacterium
GATTTCCCATACAGTCAATTTGTTCATCAAATAAAAGGTCAATCTGTCCAGCTTCTCCTTCTATTATCTTCTCAATCCGGCTGTCGCGAATCCAGACCTCCCCCTCAAAAATGTCCTGATGCTCCTGCATCGTCAGTATTCTTGCATGATATAACCGTATCCGCATAATATCTCCTCCAATCATCCCATTGGTTACCCATAAATCATCCGTATCCATTTCGTCTGTTTCACATCTTAGAAACTGCCAGTCTGACAAGTGCCTGGAATTTGGGCGCCACCCTGTCTGCAGCAGCCTTTACCTCCTCATGGCTCAGCGGCTCTGCATTGATTCCCGCCGCCAGATTGGAAATAAAAGAAATGCCACATACCCGCATGCCCATATGGTTTGCTGCAACTGCCTCCACCGCAGTACTCATCCCCACAGCGGACGCCCCCAATACTCTGCACATCTGTATTTCTGCAGGGGTTTCGTAGCTGGGACCGGTTAACTGAAGATAAACCCCCTCCCTTAAAGGAATTCCCAATTCTTTGCTGCAGGAATAAATGATATCTCTTAATTCCCTATCGTATATTTCACTCATGTCTGGAAAACGCACGCCTAATAAATCCTCATTTTCCCCCAATAATGGATTGGGAACAAAGCAGGATATATGGTCATTTATCAGCATCAGGTCTCCGCATTGAAAGCCATCCCCAAGTCCGCCTGCCGCATTTGTAAGAAATAATATTTCTGCTCCCATGGCATGCATCAGCCGCACCGGGAGTACCACATCCTCCATGGCATATCCCTCATAAAAATGGACACGCCCCTGCATAATGACAACCGGGGTTTTATCCATATATCCAAACACAAAACGTCCCTTATGCCCCACCACAGTAGATTTGGGGAATCCTTCTATCTCGGTATATTCCAGATAATCAACTGCTTCTATCCGGTCAGCCAAATCTCCCAGGCCAGAGCCCAACACCAGTGCAACTTTTGGAACAAAATCTGTTTTGCTTCTGACACAGACAAGACATTTTTGAATTCGTTCTGCAATTTTTCCCATATGTACCTCCTTATTCCAGCTCAGCTGTTCTATACAAAAATCGCACAATCCATACATTTGCAGGCGGACCTGCATGCACGAATGTACGATTTTTCTGTATATTCTCTGTCTAATTTATTTACGGTTCTCATTATCCCAGAAATACACAATAACCGGGTCGCCTACCTCAAAATTATTATACAGGATTTCGGCTAAATCATATGGCAAATTCACACATCCGTGGGAGCCGCTATAGTAATAGATGCTTCCACCATACTGGCTTCTCCAGCCCGCCGCATCATGGAGTCCGATTCCTCCGTTAAACGGCATCCAGAAGGTTACCGGAGACTCATACTCATACTCCATTGTTGTCTCTGTCACCTTTACCTTTTTTCCCTTTTTCTTCTTGGTTACCGTTTTTGTGACCGGTACTTTTTCCCCCCGCAATACCGTAGGGCTCTGTTTGCCCTGGATTGCATATAAACCGATACAGGTTCCGTGACCAGCCGCCTCACTACCGGAAACACAATCTCCCTCTGTAAGCTTCTTGCCATCCTTATAAGCAACTACATGCTGTTCAGACAGATTAACCTCAATGTATGTATCTCCAATATCATTTTCTCCCTGTAACGTATAACCCTTACTATTAAAGACTGCCTCCACCGTTTCTGCCTTTCCGGAGGTTAATGCCTTATAAAGTGCATCTGTTGTCTCTTCCTGGTTCAATTCATAGCCAAATGCAGTGCCAAGCACTTCTACCTTCCTATCAGAAAAGGAAGTGGTAAAGGTACGCTCCTTTCCCAGGGTATCATACTCTTCTGCCAGATTCTTTACATATTTCTCCACAAGCTTTTTAGAAACCTTATAGGAATCTCCGCTTTTCTCCAATACCTCGTCATACAGCTCCATTCCCGGCTCCAGGGTCAAATCATCCATCTGAAGCTTGATTTCGTTTTCTGCAAATACATTTTTTGCATCCAGCTCTTTCTTTAAAGCTTCATCCGTATCATAAACCTCCGGCAATTCATAACAGCCTGCCTCCACCAAATCAAGATTGGACTGAACCTTGGAAAGGCTCTCTTCTACCACATTTTTAAAGGCGCTTACTTTAATTGTCGTACCCATTACCTCTTTTACAATGGCAAATTTACCATCCTCTATTCCGACATAAGCATCCTTCGGAGCTGTCATCAGCTTCTTTTTCAGTATATCCATCGCATCGTACAAGTCAGCCAGAGCTGTCTCATCCCATGAGGCATCTGCACCAATCTCATAATCATGATGCTTCCACATGTTCACAAACCAGATATATGGTTTTTGTTTTTGAATGCAGGAACCGAATTCGTCATGCAATGAAACCTGCATGGAAATCTCCTTCCCATCAATCACCACCTGCTTGCCATCAATCGTTTCCATCGTAAGCATATAATTTGCATAAAAATTATCAAGCGTCCTTTTGGCGTCTGCTTTATTCATGCCGGAAATATTAATACCATTAATGGCTGCATCCTGATAAAAATGTCCTGAAAAATATACAAAGCCTGAAATGTATACAATCACCAGAAGGGCTGCTGCTGTTCCAAGGGTAATCCACAATGCCTTTTTACTCTTCGGCTTCTGGGAACTGTTTTTCTGCTTCTTATCAGAAGCTGCTGTATCCTTTTCTTCCACATTCTCTACTGTCTTCTGGGAGGCTTTTGCGTCTGCAATGCGTTTGCTCTGGGATACTGCATTATTCTTTATGTCCTCCTTGGAAGCTGTAACCTTCTCACCATCTTTTTCTTTATCCTTTTTATCGTCTTCTTTATCAGAGTCCTTCTTCTCTTGTTTTTTATCTGCCTCTTTATCGGAATCCTTCTCGTTCTCTTCCTTCTTATCTGCCTCTTTATCGGAATCCTTCTCGTTCTCTTCCTTCTTATCTGCCTCTTTATCGGAATCCTTCTTCTCTTCTTTTTTATCCGCTTCTTTATCAGAATCCTTCTGTTCTTCCTTTTCTTTCTTTCCTGTAGCAGATACCGCTTTCGCTTTCTCCGGGCTCTCTTTTTCTTCCATATTCTTATCTGTTTTTTCTCCGGCTTTTTCAGCGTCATCTCCACGCATTTCATCAAAATCCATTATCTCGTCTTCTTTTCCTGGTGTTAAGCCCTTTGTTTCTTCCTCTGTTACCTTTTTTTTCTTATCGTCCATTCCTGCACTCCTACATTGTTTCCTGATAAAGCGTTGCAGACACAATCTCAGGTACATTATTCACACGGATTTTAAAGGTGTGATTTCCCAGTCCACCGCTTAATATCATATATTTATTATTATCAGTAAATAAACCTTTATCATATTTTGGGAAAAAATGAATCATCGGTGATAAAACCCCGCCAACCAGCGGAAGCCGAATCATTCCCCCATGAATATGCCCTGCAAAGGTCAGATTTGCTCCCCATGCGGCATAC
The DNA here is from genome assembly GCA_037301995.1 of bacterium. GTDB lineage: Bacteria > Bacillota > Clostridia > Lachnospirales > Lachnospiraceae > CAG-590. The sequence continues at coordinate 3,473 of JAXVOW010000196.1, forward strand.
TCCTTAAAATAATCTGGATTATGTGCCATAAAAATGTGATATTCATCAAAATTGCATTTACCAAATAAAGAAATCAGATAATCTGACGGCATCGGCGTCCGTATCAGACGCTTATATAGCTCCGGAGTCAAATTCAGACCATATAGATGAATCACATCTGATTCTTTATGAATCAACACTTCCTCGTCCAGCAGCAGCTGCACCTCCGGCAAGAGACGGCTGGAAAAATTCTTCCACATATCTCCATAAGTATCCGTATAAATACTGGCACGGAGCTCATGATTCCCCATACTGAAACAGACCGGGGCAACCTGACAGAGTGCATTGATGGTATCCGCTGCAAAAGTGATGTCCACACCTGGTTTACCAATTATCATATCTCCCGTTATCAATATTATGTCCGGTTCCAATTCCTTTACCTTAGAAATCAGCCTTTCATTCTGTTCACCAAAGGACGCATTGTGCAAGTCAGACAGATGAACGATATGATATCCGTTGAAAGCTGCCGGAATCCGGGAATCCCGAATCTGATATTTCGTTACAGCCAGTCTTCGATTTTCAAAATAGCTGACAATCAGGCATACAATCAGACAAACAATAATAAGTATACTAAGAATTTCTAATATGTTCAAGCACAATTTCATTGGTAACTCCTTAATTTTTAATAAATATTGATAAACTGGCGCAGTATTTTTTCAAGTGCATGGTAATATTGTTGTTTTTCCACAGTTTCAATAGCAATGATATTTACGCTTCCCAGGGAAGCACCATTTTGTTCATATTCCATCCTTGCAACCACATCTCCCTCTTTTACCGGAGCTGCTTCCTTTACCAACACAAGCTTTTTAGTCACATCACCAGTTTCAGAGCTTCCCACAAATACATGGTGAAAATCATTTTCCGCTTTTACCGTTACACTGTCCTTTACTCCGCCCTCAATGGCAATCTGGTTATTACCGTCTAATACCCTGCTGTCCTCATATATATTGCAATTTGCAAATCCATAATTCAATAATTTTGCCGCATCGGAATAGCGGATATCCTTTGTCTCGGAACCCATAACCACGGCAATCAGTGTGGTACCATTTCTTGTGGCTGTGGCAGACATGGAAAAACCTGCAGCAGAGGTATAACCTGTTTTTAATCCATTAGCACCTTCATATTTTTTTAAAAATTTGTTTGTATTCGCCAGGCCAAATTCAGATTCACCCTTTTTTGTCTTATGAATAATGGTATCCATCCAGATTGTCGTATAATCTAAAACCTCCGGATGCTTTAACAACAATTCCCTGGAAAGAATTGCAATATCCCTGGCACTCATCAGGTGCCCCTCTGCCTCCAGTCCACAGGCATTGGCAAAACTTGTATTATTCATTCCAAGGGCTTTTGCCTTTTCATTCATCATGGCAACAAAGGCTTCCTCGCTGCCGGCAATAGCTTCTCCCACTGCAACAGCGGCATCATTGGCAGAGGATACAATCATACATTTCAGCATATCCTCCACAGTCTGGGTTTCTCCTACCTCTAAATATACCTGGCTTCCACCCATTCCAGCCGCATGCTCCGACACGGTAATCGTACCGTCCAGACTTAATTTACCAGAATCAATGGCTTCAAAAGCAAGAAGCATGGTCATGATTTTGGTGACCGATGCCGGCCGTCTGGCTGTATCTGCATCCTTCTCATATAACACCTCGCCGCTGTTCAATTCCATTAACAGGACGGATGGGGATTCGATGTCAATAGCTGCCATATTATTGGCGTCAGATGTGTTTTCTCCGGCTGTACCATCCTCCTGCGCCGCAGCTTCCTCGCTAGTCTGTGATGTATCAGCCTCACCGCTGTCGTTTCCGGTTCCATACGCTAAATATACAGGAATGAGACATAACATCATAATCATTATGATACTGACTGAAACTCTTTTTTTCACTGAAAGATACCCATACTCTCTTTCTTACAGTGTATTAAATAATAATTTATTTTATTCTTTTTACCAGTATTTTTTGCACCTATTCCAAATCTGCTTTTGTTATGATTTCATACACAACGGGACGGTTCGGCTGCTTCTCTTGTGACAAGGTGTAGGCATTTACAAAACGTTGTTTTGCCTCCTTTAATTTCTCCTTATCATTTGCATACAGCACAGCCACCTCATCCTCCAAGGTAATGCTATCGCCCAGATGCTTCTTTAAACGGATACCTACAGTTAAATCAATGGCACTGTCCTTTGTCAGCCTTCCGCCACCCAGAATAAGAGAGGTCATTCCAATCTCCTGATTATTGCAGGCAGCAAGATAAACCTTATCCCATCCGGAACCGTCCATGCCTTTTTCAGAAGAACCGGCACTCACACTGTACAAATCCATGCCGGTAACCGTCTCTGAAAACTGTGACTTTTCAAATTTATCCGTATTTTCAATATATTCACATATCCCTCCCTGAGCTGCCACAAATTCCTTCATTTTGTCAAATGCTTTACCTGTAGAGACTACCTCCTCCACCATCTGTAACGCAGCCGGAAAAGAATCCGCTTTCCGGGCTGCCAGCAGCATGTAGGCGGCAAGCGTCCCTGAAACCTCCATAAGCCGCTTATCCCCATGTCCCTTCAGGCATTCTATCGCTTCTTTTACCTCTAAAATATTGCCAACCGCATTGCCTAAAGGCTCATTCATATCTGTAATGACAGCCGTCGTATCCCTGCCAGCCAGGGTTCCAATGGCAACCATGGTTTTAGCAAGCTGTCTTGCATCCTCCAATGTCTTCATAAAGGCACCGGAGCCTGTCTTTACATCCAGCACAATGGCATCTGCCCCGGCAGCAAGCTTCTTACTCATAATGCTGGCGGCAATCAGGGAAATATTGTCTACCGTTGCAGTCACATCACGGAGCGCATATATTTTTTTATCTGCCGGTGCAAGATTTGCTGTCTGTCCCACTATGGCAAGTCCTGTTTTATTTACCTGATTTATAAAATCCTCCTCCGGTATGCTGGTCTGAAATCCCGGTATCCCCTCTAATTTGTCTATGGTTCCGCCGGTATGCCCTAATCCCCTGCCACTCATCTTCGCAACCGGAACACCAAGGCTTGCAAGAATCGGTCCCACAATCAGACTGGTCTTATCGCCGACACCTCCGGTGGAATGCTTATCCACCTTGATGCCCTTAATCCCCGTTAAATCCAGACGGTCTCCGCTGTCTGCCATTGCCATGGTAAGGCTGGTGGTCTCTTCATGGTTCATGCCCTGAAAATATACTGCCATAAGAAAAGCAGCCATCTGGTAATCCGGAATTTTCTCCTTTGTATAACCGTCAACCAGATATACGATTTCTTTCTCTGTAAGAGCATGACCATCTCTTTTTTTCATGATAATGTCATAGGTATTCATTTTACGCCCTCCTAAATTGATACAAGCTCCCAACTCCACAATTACTCCCTATAGCAATTTGCTCTTTAAGCTATTGCCAATTTTAAGCTTTTTCACACCAAAATTATCCGCTATGGTTGCCCCTATGTCTGCAAATGTATCCAGTATCCCCAGATTCACTCCCTGCTTCAGCTTCTTATGATACATCAGTACCGGAATAAACTCTCTTGTATGGTCGGTGCCACGGAAGGTAGGGTCACAGCCATGGTCGGCATTTATAATCAGCAAATCATCCTCGTGCATCTTCGCCAAAATTCTTCCCAGTTCTTCATCAAAGGTCTCCAGCCCCTGTGCATACCCTTCCACGTCCCGTCTGTGTCCCCATGTAGAATCAAATTCCACAAGATTGGTAAATATCAGCCCGTCACGCTGGGTTTCCATAAAGTCAGCCGTCTTTTCCATGCCATCCACATTGCTTTTGGTGTGAACCGCATCACAAATTCCCACACCGCAGAAAATATCCTCTATCTTGCCCACTGCGGTGACCCGGTATCCTGCACCCTTTAGATAGGATAACAGATTTTCAGAGTCCGGTTTTAGCGAAAAATCCCTCCGGTTCGCCGTGCGGACATACCTTTCCTTTTCCCTCACAAAGGGTCTGGCTATCACCCTTGCCACCCCATGCTCTCCTGTTAACAATTCTCTCGCCGTCTGGCACATTTTATATAATTTATCCAGCGGTATTACTTCCTCATGGGCGGCTATCTGAAATACGGAATCCGCAGAGGTATAGATAATCGGATAACCAGTTTTCATATGGTCATCGCCAAGCTCATTGATAATCTGTGTCCCGCTTGCCACAACATTGCCAAGATATCCTTTACAGCCGGTGCGTTTTACGAAGGCATCCATGATGTCCTCCGGAAACCCCATGGGATACGTTGGAAATGCCTGTTTTGTCTCAATTCCCGCCATTTCCCAGTGGCCTGTGGTGGTGTCCTTGCCATTTGACAGCTCCCTTGCCTTTCCGTATGCACCCACCGGAATCCGGTCCTTTTTCGGAAGAGCGGTTCCATCAATCGAGAAAAGCCCCAGCTCTTCTAAATGGGGAACCTGTAAATGTCCTCTTGTCTTGATAATATTGCCAAGAGTATCAGCCCCAATATCGCCAAAGACATCGGCATCCGGCGCCTCCCCGATTCCCACGCTATCTAAAATAATCCAAATCACCCGTTTAAACATAACACATACCCCCAAATATTAATCTAAATTTAATTATAGTAGAAAGTTCTGCACACCCTTGGATAGCCGAGGGGTTTTCCTGCTCCATGTCTTGCATGTTTCATATTTTAAAAACTCAATGAATCCATCTATTCTCTCTGATTTATCAAAAATAGCAAGGCTCATATAATACTGTTCCTTATCCTCCTGATAGATAATTGCCGGCGGATAATCATGTATCATTAAGTAATAATTAAGTAACGTCCTGCCCACCCGTCCATTACCGTCTGCAAAGGCATGGATTCCTTCAAAATTTAAATGAAAGTATGCTGCAACCGTCAGAACATCCTTTCCATCATTTTCCAATATTTCATTGCACAAAAATTCTACTTCGTCAGCCACATCTTCATGGGGGACCCCAATCTCTTCGCCTACCACATAATCATGCTTTTTGTATTCACCAGGACGCTCTCCCTTTCCATATCTGGTTTCATCATAACAGCCATCCATAAGAATCCTGTGAAGCTCCTTGATTAATGCCGGAGTAATGGATTGCTTATGGATAATTTTTGATTTCAGATACTCATAGCACCTCTTTTGGTTATTCAGCTCGAACAGGGTTCTTAAATCACCTGTATAATTTATAACCTTTCCATTTTCAAAAATCTCTCTTGTATTATGAATTGTTGTCTGTGGATTTTCAATCACATTGGAATGATAGGCAAACAAAACCCGGAAATTATCCAATGCGGTATCCAAATCCTCCACTGTGGTAATATCTTTATTTTTCCATTTTTCTAATACATCCGAATATTCCAAAATATTTCTCCTATACAATACTCTAATAAGAATAGTTTACCATAAATTTTCTTTAATTGTACTATAATTCCTTTTCTAAAACAAGAAAAAAGGGAAATGACAGAACACACTGCCATTCCCCTGAAAAATTTAATATTTTTATAAAAGCTCTGC
>JAXVOW010000197.1:0-7606 GCA_037301995.1 bacterium
AACAGTTATTTTGAAGAGGACTGTATTAACCAGTATGATTTAACGATTTTTGCAAGGGAAGACAGCGATGGCTTATTCCATCGTTTTTCCGAAACACATCACCAAAGGGCTTATGCGCTTCAGGAAATCATTGACTTACTGACACAGTCCGGTTTAGAATATGTTACGGCATTTGATGCTTTCACCACTGATGCTCCATCCGCTGAGAGTGAACGCATCTATATTATCGCAAGAAATGGAGAGAAATAATATGAAGGATACTATTTTACGGGGAATGGCAGCCGACAGCCAGGTACGTTTTTTCAGCGCTTATACAAGGGATGTAGTAGAAAGCGCCCGTTCCATCCACAACACAAGCCCAGTGGCAACCGCTGCCCTGGGACGTCTGCTAACTGCCGGTGCCATCATGGGTGGCATGTGCAAAAATGATTCGGATGTTCTCACCCTGCAGATTCAATGCTCCGGACCCATAGGCGGGTTAACCGTCACTTCAAATGCAAAGGCTCAGGTAAAGGGCTTTGTCAATCATCCGGATATCATGCTGCCGCCCAGCCCCAAGGGAAAGCTGGATGTAGGAAAAGCCTTAGACCTTGGGGTACTCAGTGTAATCAAGGATATCGGTTTAAAAGAGCCCTATGTGGGCCAGTCCAATCTGGTTTCCGGTGAAATTGCAGAAGACCTCACCTACTATTTTGCAACCAGCGAGCAGATTCCCACCTCCGTTGCACTGGGGGTGTTAATGGAGAAGGACAACACCGTAAAGCATGCCGGGGGATTTATTATCCAGCTGATGCCCTTTGCCGAAGAAGCCCTGATTTCCGATTTGGAAACCCGGTTAAAGGATTTTTCCTCCATTACATCCCTCATGGAGCAGGGCATGACCCCAGAGGATATGATGCAGCAGCTGTTTAAAGGCTATGACATCTCCATAACCGATTCCATCACACCGGAATACCACTGTGACTGTTCAAAGCAGCGTGTTTATAAGGCCGTTATGAGCATTGGCAGGAAGGATATCGAGGAGATGATTTCCGATAACCAGCCAATTGAGGTAAACTGCCATTTTTGTAACCGCAGCTACACCTTTGACGTGGAAGACTTAAAGAGTATGCTTGAACAAAAATAACACAGGTACAAAAAGGAGTATACCGCCTTCTATCGGCGTATACTCCTTTTTTCATTCTTTCAATACATTCTCCACCAGAGTAGTTTGGTTATCTATATTAATTTTCCAAGCCCTGATTATCCGCATTATTCTGGTCTGTATTCTCTGTTGTCTGTACTGTATCATCCTCCTTAACCGGAACTTCCGTGGTCTGCTCCTCTGTTTCCGGCATCTCGGTGGTTGAAATTCCCGTACTGTTTTCCTGCTCTGTGCCAGACTCCGTTTCTTCTGCCTCCGTAGTCTGTTCCGAACCAGCTTCCGTTGTCTGCCCCTCCGTTACTTCCTCTGAAGTCTCTTCCGGCCAATCCTTACGGATAACCTTTATTGTATAGGTATTCACATTGCCGGAGAGTGCAGTCACCGTTATGGTAATGAGGTTTTCTCCATCCTCCAGCTTTTCCGGCATTTCCAGTCCAACTACACTTTCCTCATTCATTGGAATCGCACTGATTCCCACATAATCCACATCCAGCCCTACATGCATTTCATAATCCAGCTGGTCCGGGTCAAATTCTTCCGTAAGCTCACCCGGTGCCACAATCAGCTCTTCTAACCGCGCATCCTCTTCCACCATTTTATTAATTCCAATATCAAAATGCTTTACTGATGGTGCAACCGTAATATAATCCAAATCTGTATAATCAATCAGATACACATCTGTCAGTCCTACTTCTGCCGTTCCGGTTTCCAGTGCCTTAAAGGTCAGCTCATACTCTGCCAGCTTTGTCTCTTCACCATAGATATCTTTCAATTCCAGCACTCCGTCTGTTCCAGTGACAAGCTCATTATCCGGAACAAACTCAAGAGTTTCCGTACTATAGGATAAATAAGCATCAATAGAATATAGATTTACATCGCTGTTTAAAATAACCTTAACCGTAAACTCCTGCTCCTTCTTTACGGATTCCGGAATCTCTAAATACATCTGTGCCTCTTTTGCATACGCCTTTTTATGTGAGGCTGTTCCCACCGAAAGACTGATAACCAGTACCAGGGTTAATAAAACCGCAAGCTTTTTCCTCATAATCCTTTCTCCTTTTCGTCATCGTATCCATATAATCAATCAATGTAAACCACTATTTTGTATTTCTCACAATATTTACTGTGTACACCTGCGTTTTTCCGTTTTGCGCTTTACAGGTCAGCTTCAACGTAGTCGTTTTTCCTGCCGCCTGTAAGTTATAGCTTCCTGTACCGGACACGGTTGCCCATTTACTGATTGCCGTTGCCTTCAGGGTCACCTTAGAAACCGATTTAGGAACCGTCAGGGTGTATACCTTATCCTTGTCTGCAAGCACACCACTCGTGGAAGGCTTGATAAAGGTTGGCGTCAGTCCTTTAAGCTCTGTGCTTCCATTATACACACTAATACTTGACAAAAACGCATTTGGATTACCAGACGATGCCGGCAGCTTACATGCACTGGCTGGCATATTATTATATACCGGAATGTAAAATACCATCGCATCCTTTAACACTCCCATGGTATTGTACGCGGAACGGGTTGTCCTGCCCTCCGAATATGGAGCCTGTACATTCGTCATATACTGATGCAGATATAAATCTGACGCATTGTTTGGCTTTACATTAAACTTCTGAAAATATAACGTATTCTGTCCCTTGTTGATATAGTTGGTGGCAATATACTGGGCGCCGCCTACAATGGACTTATATGGATTTGTCCACGGTTTTCCGTAAGCAGTTCCCGTTCTTGCCCACTGCAGACCCTTTGCCACTGCATCTCCACCGTCAAAGGCACCAATATTATAGAAGTTATAGATACCCTCATATCCCTTATATTTTCCGCTTGTGGCATTGGAACCGTTTACACCAACCTCCTGCTTGCTTCTGGTTGCCAGGAAATACGGATTTGCCTTTGCCGTTTTGCCTGCATCCATAAACGCCTGCTTATAGGAACCGCTGACCGTCTTCTTTGTGGCAGAATCTACGACACTGTAATTTCCCTTCATAAAGGTATTGCTTAAAATGCTCTGTACTACTGTGACACTGTGGGAGGAATCATATGCCAGCGCCTCAAACTGGAAGATATCCGTACTGTTCAGGAAATTCCTTGGGTCCATGTAATAGGCAATCACCTGGGAATCTGCACTGTACCAGTTGCTGCCATCCTTTACGATATAAGTGTCTGTCGCCCAGTTATACGCTCCTGAAGCCGTTGACAAATAAGAAAATGGCGCTAAAGAGCCTGAACCCTTCGGATAATTACTCTGGATTACGTTTCTTCCCACCACACTCTCGTTTTTAATAACTGTAGACCAGTCTAAATTCGTATTTACCGCAACAAATCTCCAGTTTGGATATTCCTTATGCAATGCTCTTAAGCTTGCCTTATAGCTCTCAGGAAAGTTCTTAAGCAGCGTTTCAAAGGATGCATCTGTATTTGTGTTCGTATTGGTATTCGTATTGGTGTTCGTGTTTGTATTTGTATTCGTGTTTGTATTGGTTGTCTTTATACTGATATACTCTTTTGACGCATAACCGGTAACGGTCTTTTTATTATAGGTTACCGTAATCTTGTACCAGTCTCCGCTTGTGCCAAGAATCGTAACCTCGGTGTTCCTCGGAATGGATATCAGAATTGCACTCTTTATACTTGCAGAATTCCTGACATTTAAGGATGTGGTAACCTTGCTGTTTACATATCCCTTCATAGTGCTTGTATTATTATTATTTGTGATTGGCTGATTACTGCCTGTTGCATTCGAACTGCTTCCGGAAGCGGCATTCCGCTTCACATCCACATAAGTGCTTAATACATAACCATTTTTTGTCTTTTTATTGTAAGTTACCTTAACCTTGTACCAGTATTTACCGGATACTTTCTTGATACCGGTAATGGTAAGCTTTGTATCTTTCGGAATTTTAATCAGCGATTTGGAAGAGGTTTTTGCACTTTTTCTGACATTCAGATAGGATGTCACCTTTTTATTTACAACACCTGTGGGTTTCGAGTCCTTTTTTACATATGCCGCACTCACATATCCGGTCTTCGTTTTCCCATTAATCTTTCCCTTACATTTATACCAGGTCTGATTTTTATTTGATACATATCCAAGAATGGTTATTTCTGCATTCTTCTCCAGCATTCCATAACTCTTGTAGCTTGTACCTGCCTTTTTCCGCATATTTACCTTGGCTGTGGTCTTTCCCGGATAAGACATAAGTGATTTACAGGTAGTTGCCGCTTCCGCCTTCATCCCCAAAGTCGGTATCAGCAGCAGTGCAGCCAGAAAGATAAAAAGATATCTTTTCAGTCCGGTTGTTTTCTTTTCTTGACATAGATTTTTACTCATTTGCACTCCCCTATCTTACAGATTAAACATAATAAATTGACATAATATAGTTACATAATACTATATCTTCCCTTCAATTTCAACCTAAAAAGTCGCTTTTTCCTATATTTTCCTATATTTTTATCTTTTTCGGGTTTTGCTGTACCCTTTTTTCATTTTTCGACTTATGTTAAGTAAAATAACCCTCTCCTGTGAAACGCAAGTGAAATGCTTCTATATCATTTCCTCTGTTCTGCAATTTGCTCCGCCAAATCATTCAGATAGACCCAGCGCTCCATTTTCATCTCCAGCTGCTTTTCCAATTCCTCCTTTTTTTCTGCCAGCTCCTGTAGTCTGGAATACTGGCTTGCAACGGAAGCCATCTCTGTTTCAATATCTGCGATTTTCTCCTCCATGGAAGCAATCTCCTCATCAATGGTCTCAAATTCCTTTTGCTCCTGATAAGTAAATTTCAACTTCTTTTCCCGGTTGTTTTTCCATGTACTCCGGCTGTCACTGCTTTTTTTCTCTTTAAGATTCGGATTTCCAGTATTCTCCGGATTTTCTGTCAGACCAATCCCCCTCTCCCCGGCTTTTTTCAGATAGGTTGTATAGTCCCCCTCATACTGCGTAAGCACCCCGTTACCCTCAAAGGCAAGAATGCGGTCTGCAATACGGTCCAAAAAATACCGGTCATGGGATACCGCTATGACAATCCCCTCAAAATAGTCCAGATAATCCTCTAAAATCGTAAGGGTTGCAATATCCAAATCATTGGTGGGCTCATCCAGTATCAAAACATTGGGAGCCGCCATCAGAACCTTTAACAGATATAATCTTCTCCTCTCCCCTCCCGACAGCTTGCCAATGGGATTATATTGAAGCTCCGGGGTAAACAAAAACCGTTCGCACATCTGGGATGCAGAGGTCATGCCCCTGCTGGTTTTTATGTACTCCGCCACATTTTTCACATAATCAATTACCCGTTCCTCCGGATTCATTTCCTCCACCAGTTGGGAAAAATAGCCGATTTTAATGGTCTCACCAATGGTAATCTCTCCACAATCCGGCAATTCCCGCCCTGTAATCATCTTAAGCAGGGTTGTTTTCCCACAGCCATTTTCACCCACAATGCCTATCCGCTCATTCCGAATTGTATAATAGGTAAAATCCTTTACCAGAATACGCCCGCCATAGGACTTTGAAATATTCTTAATTTCAATGGTTTTCTTCCCAAGTCTGGAGGCCAGCGAATCCATTTCCACCTGTCTGTCTTCCTCTGGAGCCTTCATTTCCTGCATTTCATGAAACCGCTCCAGTCTCGCCTTCTGCTTGGTGGAACGTGCCTGGGCTCCACGCCTTACCCATTGAAGCTCCGTCCGCATTATACTCTGCACCTTTCGGTAGCTGGCAGCCTCGCTGTCAATCCTCTGCTGGCGCAGCTCCAGAAAACCTGAATAATTGCTGTCATATGTATAGAGCTTCCCATGGTCAATTTCCACAATCTTATTTGTCACACGGTCAAGAAAATACCGGTCATGGGTCACCATAACCAGAACGCCCTTATATTTTTTCAGGTATTCCTCCAGCCACATCACCATCCGGCTGTCCAGATGATTTGTGGGCTCATCCAGTATCAGTATTTTTGCCGGAGACAGCAGTGTTTTTGCCAGGGCAATCCGTTTCTTTTCTCCTCCAGACAGCGGTTCAACAGCCGCCTCAGTATCCGTAACCGATAATTTCTTCAAAATAGCTTTTGCCTCTGCTTCTAAATTCCAGTTGGGATTGGAGCTTACCTTCCCCCGGCAGACATAGGACAATACGGTGTCTCCCTTTTCAAATTCCGTATTCTGGGCAAGATAAGCAAGGTCCGCCTGATTATTTTTTATAATCTCTCCCGAATCCGGTTCCACCAGACCCGCTATCATTTTAAGCAGAGTACTTTTCCCACAGCCATTTATCCCAATAATCCCAAGCTTATCCCCATCGTTCATTCCAAGGCTCACCTGGTCAAACAGCAGCTTATCGCCATATACCTTTGTCACATTCTCAATGTTTAAAATGTTCATCTCCATCTCCCATATTCTTTGATTTTCTCTGCTTTACATGCTATCCGGCATACCGGTTTACAGGATGCCCAGCTTCACTGCCTCCTGCTTCCTCACATATGCTTCAATATGAATGCCATCCTCTTCATATTGCTCCTTTAACAGCTGTCCATAGGAGCGGATATCCGAGAGCAGTGCTGTATTCCTGTAGGAAATCACCGTTTCCACATATATCTGGTTCTCTTTTATCTTATCCTCTATGGTTTTCAGTAAGACATCCAGCCCTTTCTCCTCCTTTGCGGATATGAAAACAGAAGCATCCGCCCGTAAATCCTTTAAAACCGGTAATTCCGGCAGTCTGTCAATCTTATTGAAAACCGTTATAACCGGCTTGTCCTCAATCTCTAACTGCCTTAAGGTTTCATACACCGCCAGCATCTGTCTGTCCATATCCGGATTGGACGCATCCACCACATGAAGAATGATGTCACTGTACTTTGCTTCCTCAAGGGTAGAGCGGAATGCCTGAATCAGATGGTGGGGAAGCCTTGAGATAAACCCTACCGTATCAGTTAACATAATATTCTGACCATTTGCAAGCTTCAATGCCCTGGTGGTGGGGTCCAGCGTGGCGAACAGTTTATCCTCTGACAACACATCCGCCTTTGTCAGATGGTTTAACAGCGTGGATTTACCGGCATTGGTATAACCTACAATACACACCACAGGACTGCTGTTGCCAGCCCTCAGCTTCCGCTGTGTCTGCCTGTGCTTTTTTACCTCCTCCAAATCCTTTTTTAGTCTGGATATCTGTTCCCTGATTAAACGCCGGTCCATCTCCAGCTTCTTCTCACCAGGCCCCCTGGTTCCAATGCCCCCTCCCAGCCTGGACAGAGAGGAACGCAGACCTACCAGCATTGTGGCATTGTACTTTAACTGCGCAAGCTCTACCTGGATTTTACCCTCTCTTGTATTAGCCCTTGCGGCAAAAATATCCAGAATCACCATGGTGCGGTCCATGATTTTTGTATCCAGAAGCTGCGAAAGATTTTTCATCTGGACAGGTGACAGCTCCGTATCGCAAACAATGCCTGTAGCAT
>JAXVOW010000198.1:0-9099 GCA_037301995.1 bacterium
AATCCTTTTTTCCTCCCCAGCCTCCGTTTTTTGATTTAAAATAATTAAGGGCTGTGGAAATACGAAAGGCATCATATCCGCTGTAGCCGGTTGTAATCTCCCCGGTGTATTTTCCAGAATACATTGTTGACCCATGGTTTAAACAGAATATATAATGCTTGTCCTTGTCGTTTACATACCAGATAATCCCGCCTGACCAGGAACCGTCACTATATATCATTTTTGAGCTGCCAGCCTGCTGGGAAACTGGTTCCTCTTCCATCGCCATAGGCATTATGTTCTCCTCTTCCAGCTCCCGTGTAAAGCAGCCTTTCTTTTTCTCTGCATATCCTGTCTCTTCCTCTGTGCCATATACAATCCGGTACCAAGCGTCTGATTCTGCTGTCACGGTAAAAAAATCCTCCTCCGTAAGCTCTTCCAGTATTGCCGAGGCTGTATCTGCCATCTGGTAAACCCTGATATCCTTCATACAGTACAGGGTGTATCTCTCCACTGTTCGGAACTCCGCCTGACCTTCCTCCTCTGTATCCGGCTCATGAACATCAGGAGACTCGATAACCTCTGTTTGTTCTATGGTTTTTTCCGCTTCATTGGCTTCTTTTTCTTCTGCCGTCACTTCTCCAGCAGTTTCATCCTCTGGTTCTGTATCTCCCTCTGCTGTCTCTCCTGTCACCCTTTCTTCTGTTGTGACATCAACTATACTGTCTTCACTATTATCTGCAGCCTGTTCTGCGGCAGCTGCTTCCTCTGCATGCACGGTCACTGCCATATCGGGAACCATCCCTAAAACCATAATTATTACAAGCATAACCGCAGTTATCTTCTTCCATTTCTGTTTCATTTCTTTTCTCCTTTTTTCTTTTTTAATCCCTGTGCCATTCCTTACAGACGGCATGCCTCCTTTCCCCTGCCGTTTCCGGCATAAAAAAAGAGCAGTGTTTTACTGCCCTGAATCTATATAAAAAGGATATGCACTTATGTGCATATCCTTTTTGTTTTCAAATACCTTTACCTATTTCCCTTATTTTTTGTTCCCTTTTAGGTAACAATTGTGTATTTACAGTTCCTAATATATTAGAATTTAAATACATAAATATTTTTACAAAGGAGGTACCTTTATGTCCTAAAAAACTAAACCTTATTTCAACACAATAATACATTTTACAAAGGAGGGATTTTTATGAAATCCAAAAAACAAAAGTACATTGATGTCTTTGAAAACTGCGATAACTTTGTGGACTTAGGCCTGCATGTCGCTTACTACCGCAAAAAAGCCGGTCTGACACAGCAGCGGCTGGCTGACAAGCTTCATATTGACCGGACTTATCTATGCCGCATCGAAAGCATCAACCAGAACCAGCATTTTTCCTTTGAGCTGCTTTTCAGCATCTGCAGAATCCTGAACGTGGAGCCAAAATACTTTTTCATACCTCTGCCGGATGCTGGTTCCAAACAATAACACTATTATCACAAAGGAGGGATTCCTATGCAATCCAAAGAACAAAAGTACCTGACTATCTTTGAAAACTGCGACAATTTTGTCGCCTTAGGCCGGCATATCGCCTACTACCGTAAGCGTGCCGGTCTGACACAGCTTAAACTGTCCGAAAAAGTCAATGTCTCCCGAAGCTACCTTGGCCGCATCGAAGCTGCAGGCATGAACCAGCGCTTTTCCTTTGAGCTGTTCTTCAACATCTGCAGGACACTGGATGTACCTCCGGAGTATTTCTTCAAGCCTCTCCCAGGGCCTGGTTCAAAACAATTGAAGCATTAAGCTGAGAATCCCCGGCTGAAATATCAGCCGGGGATTCCTTTCTGTTACACGTATGCTATTTCTTTATCCTGACTGTTTTCTTCTGTCCTTTTCCCTTAAACAGCTTTTTATATTTTGCCAGTTTACTCTTTGGAACCTTAACTACCGCTTTCTTATGGATGCCTTTTAAGGCATTCTTTCCAACGGATTTGAGCTTAGCCGATTTTACGGTTATCTTTTTCAGGCTCTTGCAGCCATAGAATGCCTTGCTTCCTATCGCTGTTACATTGGCTCCAACCGTTACGCTGGCAAGCTTCTTATTATTCTTAAATGCATTGGCTGCGACTGAGGTAACCTTATAAGTCTTCCCCTGTATCTTGACCGTCTTCGGGATGGATACTTTTTTTGCATCTGCTTTACCTTTATAAAAACTTACAGTCCTGCTTTTGGTACTGGTTACTTTATAGGTATTGCCGGATACCGACACTTTACTGCCTTTTTTCACCGGCTTATCCTTTATTTCAAACTCTATCGTAGTATTGATACTGCTGTCTGCCTTTAAGCTGACGGAAAGTTTTCCCTTTCCTTCCTTCAAAGCTTTCAGTTTTCCGTTTTTGTAGAAACAGGTATCAGTGGTCAAAACTCTTACCTCGTACTGATCTTCTGACAGATACGCACCCCCATAGCTTTTTGAAGCCTTATAATAATCCGGATATCGTGGAATCGTGCTTACGGTCAGTACCGTCTCACTTCCGACAGCATATCCTTCATCTCCATCTTCCATATCCCACGTCTCACAAGTGGATGCAACAGCATATATACCGATTAGGTCCGGATTTACCTTTGCAGTAAAATCTGCTGTATAGTCCTTTCTCTGTCCGATAGTCATCTTATCCCACTGAACCGGCTTATTATTCTCCGGATGATACAGGTCAAAGCCATCCTCATAGTATTTGTTCGCTGTAGAAAAAATCTGTACCCAATAACTTCCCACACACATGGAGCCTTCATATATTTCTACATATCCATATCCTGCATAGGCATATTTTTCTCTTATCATTGTTGCATAATGTCCCGGAGAGCTTACCAGGCTTTCATTTGCTTCCTGGGCAAGCTCAGAACCTGTATATATATTCTCTCCATCACTAAATATACTTGCTGAACGGTAACTAGACCCATCCGGACGGGTATGGCTCCAGTAAAGGGCTGTCTCTGCTGCACGCATCATGGCAGCATCCATCAGCTCATCCTTTGCCTCCAGTTCCGGAACACCTGCTTTTCTCCTTTCCGCATTCACAAGGTCAATCATCTTATAGGCTTCCTCGTAACAGTATTTTACCTCATAGGTCACTTCAATCGGATTGCTTGTATATCCTAAATCAGATATTTTACTCCAAGACCAACCGGTCCAATATCTGTAACTGTCCGCCTGGGCATCCACCTTTACTGCCATTATAGTTACTGCAATTAACATTATAAAAAGTATTTTCTGAAATATATTTTTCATAACAATCCCTCCTCAACCATCATCTATAATTTTCTTACAATATCCGTTAAAATTCCTTGATTTATATAGGATTATTATACCATATTTTTTAGTATTTATCAACTAATTCCTTTACTCTTTCATCATTTTATTTATGATTTAAATGTCAAAATAATTAATTAAAGGAGGGATTCATATGCAATCCAAAGAACAAAAGTACCTATCAATCTTTGAAAACTGCGACAATTTTGTGGACTTAGGAAGGCATGTCGCCTACTACCGCAGGCTCGCTGGTCTGACACAGCTTAAGCTGTCCAAAAAGCTTAAGGTTTCACGGAGTTACCTGGGTCGTATTGAGGCTGCAGGCATGAACCAGCACTTTTCCTTTGAGCTGTTCTTCAACATCTGCAGGGCGCTGGATGTACCGCCGGAAGATTTCTTTAAACCTCTGCCAAGCTGCGATTCAAAGTAATTAAGGCTTTAAGCGAAGAATCCCCGGCTGATATTCCACCCGGGAATTTCTTCGTGTCCGCATGGACATAGCCTCAATAATTATATCTGTGAATATGAATGTGATAATTTATTTACCATATTTAATTCTATATGTAGCTCCTAATTCCTGTAGTTTAGCAATCCTATCATCCTTATGAGGATGCGTGCTTGCCAGGCTGGCAAACAAACCTTTTGCCTTTGAGTCACAGATGACATCCAGCACAGCACATAAATCGTTACCATAGCCAAGATTATAAGAAAATTCATCTGCCTCAAATTCATTGGAACGGCTGGATTTCATAACCAATAGTGTTCCTATTTTAGTCCATATCCACACCAAACCAGAAACAATACATGTTATGAGTAGATAATATATTTCTTTTATTAAAGAAGCTAACCCATGATTTGAACCATCAAAAAAGCCGGCTACTGCAGAAAATATTATATAGAAAAAAGCTATTACTAATCTGATTCCTAATATTACTAAATTTACAATCAAATTGCCAACTGTTACAAGTAAAATCAAATCTGTATCCTTATGTGCCAGATGTCCAAACTCATGCCCCAGCGTTGCCTTAATCTGCTCCTTTGGCATATGCAACATCCCCTCTGTGAGACAAATGGTCTTTCTTCCTGTTGCAAAGGCATTTTGAGCCTCATCATTATTGATATAAAGTTGTACATCATCTGGTATAGACGAATCCAACGCTTTTGCCTTTTCATAAACCTCCTTAAAAAGAGGTTCAAGATATTCAATCTGCTCTGCCCTTTTTATCTTTTTACACCCAGTCTGCAACCTTAAAATCCATTCTCCAACTGGAGAAAGTGCAATAGCCAGTGAAACTACATATAATACTATCCCAGCTAGCATACCCGCCCAGTCAGACAAGCCAAAAACCATGCACATAACTGCACCCGTAAGGAAAACATTTAACACCAAATAAATTATTAATGGAATATTACTCCTTCTGGCTAATCTTTTGAAAAAATCTACAATATACATTTTAACATTCCTCCTCATTTGAAATATTTTTTATTTTTTTGTTAAAATAAGTATTTTCAATTTTGCTCCGTATAACAGTTAATTATATATGTAAATATCTACTGATTATTCATTCCATATTCTTTACAAATGACATGCTGAATTATTTACCATCTACGATTCTAGCGTATTTAACAGAAAATGTCAATTTCCGTTTGGTTTTGATGCAGATGTATATAATGGGAAATATTTTGACATAAAAATACCCCTCCTTACTGGTTTGTCTAGTAAAGAGGGTACATATCACATCCGTAAGTGGGCTTTTTAGCATCTTTATATATCGATATCCTGTTCTTTTTTCTGCAGTTCAATCCTTTGCTGCAGCTTTTCATACTCTGCCAGGTTTTTCATGGACTGGAAGTCCTTCTTAAATGCCCTGTTTATCCGATGCATGGCATGTCCCATAATATTAAGACCATAATGGATATTCCCATCTGCCAACAGTTTATTATTTATTCCCCCGGATAATTTATAATTTGACATTCTCCTGTCCTGGAGCCTGCCCCGGCGCTCCTCGTCAGCAAGTCTTTTGTCATATTCCTTCATTTCCTTTAAAATGGAATTTCCCATGCGTTCATACAGTTCTCTTTCTTTATTTTGTGCATACTGGTTTACTACCTTTTCCCCATCACCATAGGCTTCTCTGTACTTCTCCTGCTGTTTTTTTACATTCTGCTTAAATTCTTCGTAATCCTGGGCATGGAATTTCTGTATATATAACCGGGACAGGTCATCCAGGTTCTTCCGGTTCAGATTACCCAGATTCGTACTGTTATAATTCCAGTACTGTTTATTTGCCGGAAGATTATTATACACTTTCAAAAATGCCTGGCGTAAATCCTTATCATAGGCTATCATTTTATCCCTTTTTCCTCCCACAATGTTTTTCCGAATCAAATCATTAATAATCCGGTTTTCTTCCTGCTGTCTTAATATTGCATTGACAACAGAAGCTTTACCGGCTTTCAATGTTGACTGTTTCCAGACCCCTTTCGGCTCTCCATTGTCCCGCACCGGCCGCTGGGTTTTCCCTGGCTCCACCGTAGCGATATGAATATGTATATTATCTGTATTGTAATGGATGGCGGCAGACCAAACAGCAGACTCTGCTATTCCTTCTTTTTCCAGCATCTTTTTCATGCTGTTCCTGGTCAGCTCCTTCAGCTTGTCTGCATTCAATGTATTCGTACTGCTGTCATATAATCCCTGCTCTTCCAGCCAGCGGTTATCAAAGGAAAGCACCGTCTGCCACATCAGGTTTCCTCTTTCCTGGGCACTGATAAAGTCCTTTTTCAGCTGTTGCTTTTCTTCTGCTGATAACCGGTCGGAGCCTGCACCAAACATCTCTGTCGTTTTCTCCGGATTTCCCATGTAATCTGCATAACCGTTCCATTTATCGGAATACTCATTCCGCACCGCCTCGTCACGGTCTATATAATCAATATAGCCTGCATATGCCTTGCTCTTTGGGCGGATAAATTTTGTGACCAGTACCACACCTGCTTTTATGCCTGCCATCTGCATCATCTCCCTGGTTTATTATCTTTTCTCTGCTTATATGCTGCTATTTTTTCTTTTATGTGCTGTCTGCTTACCATCACTGCAGCTGTCTCATTAAACTGCGTTGTCATTGGCTCCACATTGAACTGGTACACAATGGCATTTAACAGTTCAATAATGACCTGGCTGTTAATATCCGCCGTATTGGTACCCAGACGGATTCTTGTCAGCACCTTTGACAGGTCCTCTGTCACGGTCTTAGATACTGATTTTGCAATATTACAGTTATTTTTATAATCTGTTATCATAAATTCCAATGTCCGGTTCAGGGACGTAAAACCTTTTTCTTTCTGAAGCTCCAGAAGAATAGTTTCTGCTTCCGGACTAAGCTTAATATGTTTTTCCAATGCCATTTATTTTCTCCTCCTGCAGTAAAGCAATAAATTTTGATAAATCCAGCTGAAAAGCTGCAGCTAGTGCAAACAAAGTTAATATTCTGGGATTAATTGTAATTCCCTCTTCCAAATCATGTAGCGTTGTCAAAGGAACACCGGATAACTTACTCAACTGCATTCTTGATAAGCCCTTCTCTTCTCTGATTTTTTTGATTGTTTTCAAATTTAAACTTTCTTTCATAGAAACTTCTCCTTGTCTTTATCGGTTTTCCGATATATAATAATTTTAAAGTGAGGTGTATAAGTACGGAAATCACAACAGGTTTTATTCATATCCTTAAGGATTGGGAAACCGTATCAAACAGAGTTAATGATGTAATTCGCTATAATATAACCATTAACCACCACAGAATTGCTTTATGTTATACCAAAATTAACGGTCTTGAAAACCAGCTCTCTATAACCTGGCATGTAGGCAGCCGGGTTATTATTGTAACTTTTGATGTAAAAGAAATAAATAAAAAGTACTATATGTCAACCTATATACCAAACGATAGTTTTGCTGAAATCAAAGGAACCTTTGATTTTAATGAAACATCACCAGTAAACTCTTTTATGTCAGATGTTTTTAACCATATACCAGCTACACATCCAGTTATATATGACTATAACCTGTACCGCCAGGAGCATCTTGCAATGCATTTCCAGCATGACACTGATAAACCGTTTTTTAATTGTTTTATCAGAAAGAATATCTCCCCAGAAATGCAGCGCAAAATAAAGCGCAAATACACAAATGCAGATGAAATCATTACATTTTGTATAAACTACAACCAAACGCTCCGGTTTACATCAGATATTGCACACGCTAAAGAATTTTCAGTAGAATTTCGCAATAAAAAAAGCGAATTTATGTAAAATGCTTTACTTCTTTGGTATAATACCCTATTGGGTCAAAGCTCTCTGTATAATGACCTAAATAAATTTCTCTAAATTTCTCTTCTGTTATCGGAAAGCTGCATAGTACCGGACATTCCTCTTCTGGTAGGAAGGTACCATCTATGAAGAAACTCTCTGCCCCATAGGAAATTGAAAAGCCCTGTTTAAAAACTTCCAGCATTTCTGGAAACCTTGGTTCCATGGACACTCCAAACTTTTCTGAAGGGTCTGCCTGCAGGCAAATTAAATCTTCTATATAAATCTCATCGAGCAGAAGTTTCCCTGGCAGTTCTCCATGTATTTTTTCACATTCATCAGCCATAAAATAAAATCTTTTCTTCTCCCTCATATTGAAAAATTCAAAAAGAATATTAATACCAACTCCGTAAACTTTTATATTTTTGTAATCAAACTCCGGTATAATATTGCTTGAATAATATATACCCATGTCATATGCTATTTTTTTACCCATATTACTATTTTCTCCTCTCCAATTCATCTTTAATATCTTCCATGAGCTCCACTGCCTTCTGCAGCTGCTCTGTGTTATTCCCGATAATTACACCCATGTTTTTTACCAGGGTAGAATATTCCCCCCTTTCTTCCTGGTAAGCATCCACTGATGCCAGCCGGTTCAGATACAACAGCAGATATTCCTGTCTTGACATCCCAGCCCGCTGGGCTTTCTTATCCAGGGTTCTGGCAGTTGACTCTTCTAAATTCCTTATCAGAACATCCATATCCTTCCTCCTTTTCTAATTTACAGGCAAAAAAAGAGAACACTGCTGTCCTCTTCTTCCATTTCCCATATTCTATTATTTACACATACCTATACTTTTCCCATAACCTGCACATTATATATAATACTTTCCCTGTATATAATATTTTTTTCTTTCTGGTTATAGTATAGATAGGGTGCAATTTTTGATTAAAATGATTTATAGCCGCAATATAATTCTGACCTTCTTAAGGAATTTCCGCATCCAGTCCCTGCATGACATGCATGCTTTAAACAGTTTTTTCCATGCAGCAATCCTTGGGGATTTTTGTTTTACCACTGCTTTTTGTGGAATCTGCACAAAGACCTGGGTGTCACAGCCTGCGGATGCTTCTTCCTGAACCTGTATCTCATTCGTCAATTTAACCAATAGCAGTTTTCTGCCCGAAATGCCTGCCAAACGCACCCTTATCAGCTTCCTGGCCTGCAGCTTCTTCAATAATTTTACAAATGTTGCCTGTCCCACTCCGATTGCATTCATATATGTATCAGGAACATCATAAACCAGACCCTTTTTGTCTGCTCTGTGAAGAAGATAAATCAAAAGCAACTTCTCCCTGCCAGACAGAGACATATTATATATCCTAAGGATTTCTGCAGCCTTGTTTATTCCTCCCTGGTTATCTTCCACCTGGACGCCATCCTCTTTCATTTCATTCCCGGTATTCTCAATGCTGTTGAAACAACCAGCTATGATTTCCTTTTCCGCATCCG
>JAXVOW010000199.1:0-1546 GCA_037301995.1 bacterium
TTTGAGCTTTTGGATGAAAAAACAGAATTTGATATGCAGGCAAAGGATGGCGACCTTGTAAAGGAGGGGCAGCTTTTAGGAAAAATCACAGGAGATATCCGCGTCTTGTTAGAGGGGGAACGTACCGCCCTGAATTATCTGCAGAGAATGAGTGGAATTGCAACCTATACCCATTCAATAGCAGTATTATTTGAAGGAAGTAAAACAAAGCTTTTAGATACAAGAAAGACCACCCCGAATATGCGTGTATTTGAGAAATATGCGGTAAAGGTGGGAGGCGGCTGCAATCACCGGTTTAATTTATCTGACGGTATTCTGCTTAAGGATAATCACATCGGGGCGGCGGGAAGCGTTGCCAGAGCTGTAAAGATGGCGCAGGAATACGCACCGTTTGTAAGGAAGATTGAGGTTGAGGTAGAGAATCTTGATATGGTAAAGGAAGCTGTGGAGGCAGGAGCAGACATTATCATGCTGGATAATATGGATAAAGAAACCATGAGGGAGGCAGTCCGTATAATTGACGGCAGGGCAAAGACAGAGTGTTCCGGTAACGTTACAAAAGAAAATGTCGGGGATTTAATTGATATCGGAGTAGATTATATTTCCTCCGGCGCCCTGACCCACTCTGCCCCAATTCTTGACCTCTCACTTAAAAACCTGCGTAGGCTATAAGCCCTATAAGCACACAAATAAAAAGGAATCCGGAAGAGCATTTATGTTCTTCCGGATTCCTTTTTATTTGTGTGCTTATAGGGCGCCAGCCCGTTCATCGAGCCGAAGCGTAGCGAAGGCGAGATGAAGCACGGGATATATGGAGTCGAGCCGAAGCGCAGCGAAGGCGAGATGAAGCACGGGATATATGGAGTCGAGCCGAAGCAAAGCGAAGGCGAGATGGGTACGGAATTATCGAGCCGAGCCGAAGCGCAGGCAGGGGTTATTTTACATTGGCTTTAAAACCCTGTGAAAGGATTAACTTATTTTTAACAGAACAATGATTTCAGATTTAACAGGACTTTCTTAAGATAATACCTGTCGACAGAAAAGAAAATAAGAGAGATGGTGAAATTCCAGAAAGGTGAAAGGAAGAGAAATATGAAAAAGAATGTAAAAAAATTAGCAGCAACAGCACTTAGTTTGGTAATGCTTGGAGGCGTACTTACGGGATGTGGCGCAGGAGGAAGTAGCGCAATTACCGTGGTTTCCAGAGAAGATGGTTCTGGTACAAGAGGAGCATTTACAGAGCTTTTGGAGATAGCGGTGGATGATGTGGACAATACAGTATCGACTGCAGAGGTTACAAATTCTACGTCTGTCATGATGACAACAGTAGCAGGAGATGAGAATGCAATCGGCTACATATCTTTGGGCTCTCTGAATGACAGTGTTAAGGCATTAAAGGTTGATGGTGTGGAAGCAACAGTAGATAATGTGAAATCCGGTACTTATAAGGTGGCAAGACCTTTTGAAATCTGTATTCCAAAGGATGGCACATCAGAAATAGCACAGGATTTTATTGATTTTATCTTAAGTGATGATGGTCAGGCAA
>JAXVOW010000200.1:0-1611 GCA_037301995.1 bacterium
CCGAAATATTGCCACGGATAACTGAAAATTTTACCTCTTTTAACAGCCGGAATGTGGTTTCTGTACGAAGCCTGGAAGCGCCTGCTCCAACCGGGTCTAAAATAACAGGATGCCCTGTCTCGTTAGCCTTCTTTCCCGCTGCAATCATAGATTCAATAGTGTTTTTATTCAGAGTTCCAATATTGATGACCGTTGCATTACAGATAGAGGTAATGTCCTCCACATCTAAAATCTCATCACTCATAATCGGAGAGCCGCCGCAGGCAAGCATCATGTTTGCCACATCATTTACAGTAACATAGTTTGTGATAAAATGTACCAATGGAACATTTTTTCTGACATTTTCTAAAATTGTTTTCATATTCTGTTTCCTTCTTTCCTTATATTAAAGAGAACATAAACAGGTAATATCTGCTTTTGTTAGCAAGCTTCCAACGCCGGCTTTTTCGCCATGCCCATCTCGTCTCCACTTCGTTCCGACTCGATGGAGGGCTGCTCTTCTTTTTCCGCCATGCCCATCTCGTCTCCACTTCGTTCCGACTCGATGGAGGGCTGCGCCCTATATAGCAATATTTACAGACCTGCTTTTGTAAGCAAGCTTCCAACGCCGGTCTGTAAATATTGCTATGCATGGCTTGGCTTAATCCATGATGTCGACATCCTCGCCCCGAAGAATCTTATTGATGTTTCTTACTGCACACATCTTTCCACACATAGTACAGGTGTCCTCCCGCTCCGGTGTGGACTGTGCCCGGTATGCCCTCGCCTTTTCTCCGTCCATGGCAAGCTCAAACTGCTTTTCCCAGTCAAGCTCCCGGCGGGCTTCACTCATCTGGTAATCCCAGTCCTTTGCTCCTGGAACTCCCTTTGCAATGTCCGCCGCATGGGCAGCAATTTTAGAGGCAATGATTCCCTCCTTTACATCCTCAACCGTTGGCAGGCGTAAATGCTCTGCCGGTGTAACATAGCACAGGAAGGACGCTCCGTAGGTTGCCGCAATGGCTCCACCAATAGCCGCCGTAATATGGTCATAACCCGGCGCCACATCTGTAACCAGTGGACCTAACACATAGAATGGAGCACCCTTGCAGATAGTCTGCTCAATCTCCATATTGGAGCGAATCTGGTTAAGAGGCATATGTCCCGGTCCTTCAATCATAACCTGTACATTTCTATCCCATGCCCTCTGGGTCAGTTCTCCAAGGGTTACCAGCTCCTCAATCTGGGAAATATCCCCGGCGTCTTCAATACTGCCCGGACGGCAGGCGTCTCCAAGGCTCAGGGTCACATCATACTCATTACAGATATCTAAAATCTCGTCATAGTATTCATAAAATGGATTTTCATTTCCGGTTAATTCCATCCATGCAAAAATGATGGAACCTCCTCTGGATACAATATTCGTATGGCGTTTTGCCTTTTTAAACCGCTCAGCAGTTGCCTTATTGATACCACAATGGATTGTCATGAAATCCACGCCATCCTCGGCATGCATTTTGACAATATCAATCCACTGTCTTGCGGTAATGGTTTTCAACGCCTTGTTGTAATATACCACTGCATCATAAATTGGAACCGTACCGATAATGGCGCTGCACTCTCTGGTTAATT
>JAXVOW010000201.1:0-1441 GCA_037301995.1 bacterium
CCATGCCCGGCTTTACCATTTCGTAGTGATTCTCCCAAAGCTTTCTGCCATAAGCAGTAACCGTAATTGTCGGCTTCACCACAGAGGGCACCAGCTCAGTGTGTCCTGCAAAAATTTCAATCTCGTATTCCTCCGCTTTCCCACAGAGATTGCCGGTAATTTTCCTAAGAACCGCCTCCTCGCTGTGTTCTGGTAGAAGTATGGCAACAGAAGCCCCATAAGGTCTTCCCCCTGCCGCTATTATGTTATTGACTGCGTTATCAAAAGCATATAATTCATTTCCCGTATAATAAAAGGCAGTGGTGGCCATGGATGTTACCATATCGCCAAACACTGCCCCATCATGTCCAACTGCCGCACGAAGAACTGTATCCTTTCTGCGATATCGAATTGGATTAATTACGGAACGTTTGAATGTATGCTCTGGCAATTTACCAGTTCTCATTCATCTTCTCCTTTTCCTGAACCTGCCGGTGCCTCCGTAGTTGCCGGTGCCTCTGTAGTTGCCGGAGTGTCAGCCGGTGTATCACTATTGCTGGAATCGTCCGGTTTCTCTGTGGTCTTACTGCTTGTATCTTTCTTTTTATCTGATTTCTTCTCAACCTTCTTCGTACCTACCCGAATCTTCGCCGCCTGGGCTGTATAACTACTGCCATTCACTTTAACAGAATCTGTCAGTACGCCATCAATATATATGTTCTTCCAAAGCTCTACATAATATCCTGTATATGCCTCCTGCTCGACTACCTCTTTTCCTTCCTCCAGGGTGTCATCCTCTATTTCCTCCGGGTCACCCGGTTCAATGGTCTGAATTACCCTGCTCTCAAAATCGATTGTCCGGTTGGAAGGCCTTGTATCATGTCCATATATCGCAAAGGAAATGGAGCCTCCTCCTGCATATCCTTCAATATAAATCGGATATTCTGTATCATTAGTAAATTTGAAATCCATATAATCTCCTGCAATGGCAGCATCTCTTCCCTTATCCGCATAGCTGATTGTAAGAGAATGTGGATAACGCTCATCCACCTGCAATTCTGCCTTCAAAACCGCATTATAAAGCGTTGTGGAAACCTGGCAAATACCTCCGCCAAGACCATCTACTAATTCCAGACCGCTTCCATTATTCACATACTGTCCCGCATTGGCATAACCATTCTCTTCTGTAAATGGTGAAACGGTGTTATACATGGAAAACTGCTCTCCCGGCATTAATACGGTTCCGGTTATTTTCCCGGCACCAGTAGCAAGGTTCTGGCTTCTGGCAGTATTTCCTGAATTGTAATTCGTTGTAGACTGCCCCAGCACATCATCTATGTTATAAAAATCCTCTGCTGTATACTGTGGCTGTTCCTCCTCCACTACTGCAGAGAGCTTAATATCCTTCTGCTCCCATGCTTCAGCAAAAACATCCTTTACTGCCTGTACCGTCTCATCCACC
>JAXVOW010000202.1:0-1682 GCA_037301995.1 bacterium
TTGCATAATCTATCGCCTTCTTGCATGTTTCCAAATTATCCTCACGATTGCTCACGTAGCTGTACACATACATTAACCGTCGCAGTGCCGGACCAAATTCAGCGTCCTTCTCCAAAATCTGTTCATAGCATTCCACTGCCCGTCCAAGCTTCCCCAGACGTTCCCAGCAGTTTCCAAGCTTTAATGTGGTATAAAAATTATCCGGCTCCATATCCGCCAGCCGCTTACACACCCTCAGGGCATCCTGGGATTTATCCTCCCGGATGAACACATCTGCCTTTAAATGAAGCATATCCGTATTATCCGGATGCTTTTTCAGGTATCCATCAATCACTGCCAGGGCTGTATCTGTCTGATTCTTGTCCCAGTAAATGACTGCCAGCTCCCTTTCCACCTCGGACATATCCTCAATATCCGTTTCTTCTTCCTGGGTACGGTTACTTATTTTCTCCTTTAAAGCCTGAACCGCCTCGAATGCCCGCTGCAAGTTCTCCTTCGAAAATTCTTTATAATGGATACATTTAATACGGTATAATTCCAGACTATCGCTGTCAAGTCCTGCTTCCTTTGCCGCCTGAATGACATGCTCCACATCATCATACTGGTCAAAAGCAAAAAATACCTCTGCCGCCAATACATAAGGCGGTGCATATGCAGGATAAATTTCCCGGCAGGCAAAATAATCATCAATGACTTCCTTTGCATTTTTCAATTCATAATTCGCCTTTTGCCGATGTACATAGGCAGGGAAAAAGCCTCGGTCCTTTTCAATAATCACATTACAGATTTCAATACAGGCATCATACGCCTCTGCATCCAGATAAAATCTTGCCAGCTGTTCCATGTAGGATAATTTAACCAGCTGATTGTTTTCCTCCGAAATTGCTTTTTTAATATAGGAGGATGCTTCCAAAAATTGTGTCTCCCTCTCCTCCTTTTTCCCTTTCTTATATAATACCTCCCAGATGCAGACGCCCACCGAAAAATGCGCCAGAGATAACCGATTTTTCCGCTTTTCCATCTCCTTGGAGCCATCCTCTTCGCTGTTTTCTATCAGGGCAAGCCATTTTCTGGAAAGGGGATATGCCTTTTCGTAATCCTCATCCGCCAGATAAAGGCGGCAGCGCAGGTTAACATAATCATAATCATCGCCGTCTCCCAGCTTGTCAAGCAAAGCAATTCCTTCTTTAAACTTCTTTTGCTGATAGTAGCACCATCCAAGCTTAAAACAGATATCTCGGTCAAGGTTACTTTCCAGCTTTTCCTCATAATCCTTTACAAGCGTTTCGTTAATTTTATCAAGCAGTACAAGGCACTCTGCATCCTGCACCCGCTCTTCTAAGATATCCTCCACCTGTTCCTTTGCATTTTCCGGGTCTCCCTCCAGAAAAACACAGTTTGCCTGTCCAAGCATTGCCATATAATTATCCGGAGATTTTTCAAGAATCGCATCATAGACTGCCCGCGCTTTGCCAATTTCCCCATTGGCAATTAAAGCCTCTGCATAAATGCGCTCAATATAGGGATTATCAGAATACTCAAAATCCAGCTCCTCCATAATGGATAAAGCTTTCTGTTCATCTTTTTCCTTCTCCTGTTTTATCAGAAGATATCTGGCTTCCTCCACCTGCACAAAGGGATGGGTCAATTCAAACCGTTCCAACTCATTCAGCAATTGTCTG
>JAXVOW010000203.1:0-2126 GCA_037301995.1 bacterium
TAGAGCTTTTGACAAAGCTGGATTTTATCTTTGCCAAGGCGGCTTTTGCCAAATCCTATGACGGAACACAGCCGGAATTTAACGATAAGGGAATCATTGAAATCAAGCAGGGCAGACATCCGCTGTTGGAGAAGCATTCCGTTGTTCCCATTGATATCCGGTTAGGCAGGGATTTTACAATGTTAATTATCACGGGTCCCAATACCGGTGGTAAGACGGTTTCCCTGAAAACACTTGGATTGTTTACACTTATGGGACAATCCGGACTGCATATTCCGGCATTTCAGGGCTCAAAGCTTTCGGTATTCCGGGATGTGTTTGCGGATATCGGGGATGAGCAGAGTATTGAACAGAGCTTAAGCACATTTTCATCCCATATGTCCAATATCGTATATATTATGAAGCATTCGGCAGAGGATACGCTGGTTCTTTTTGACGAGCTGGGAGGAGGAACGGACCCGGTAGAGGGCTCGGCGCTGGCAATTGCTATTTTAAATGACCTGCATAACCGGAATATCCGGTGTATGGCGACAACCCATTACAGTGAGCTTAAAACCTTTGCCATGACGACAGAGGGAATCGAGAATGCCTGCTGTGAATTTGATGTGGATACCTTAAGTCCTACCTACCATTTACTGATTGGAATACCGGGCAAGTCCAATGCCTTTGCCATTGCAAAGAAATTAGGGCTGGCGGAGTCTGTAATTGAGAGTGCAAAATCCCAGATGGATAATGACGCCCTTGATATGGAAGCAATTCTTGCAGATTTGGAGAACTCCAAGCGAACCATTGAACAGGAGCAGCAGGAGATTGCAGCCAATAAGGAAGAAATCCAGAAATTGAAAAACCGCCTGGCATCTAAGAATGAGCATATCGAACAGCGCAGGCAGGATATACTGCGCAATGCGCGGGAGGAAGCGAGAGATATTCTGGAGGAGGCAAAGGCATTCGCAGATGCCTCCATCCGGAAGTACAATAATTGGGAGAAGAAACCGCTGACTGCAAGCAATAAGGAGATGGAAAAGGAACGCGGCGAAATCCGGGCAAAATTAAATGCGGTAAATGGCAAGCTGGAATACCAGGCGCCGAACCGGAAATCCAAGCACAAACCGACAGACTTCCGATTGGGAGACATGGTACATGTAATCAGTCTGAATCTGAATGGTACGGTGCGCTCACTGCCAAACCAGAAGGGGGAAATGACGGTACAGATGGGCATTTTGCAGAGTACGGTTAAGATAAGCGATGTGGAGCTGGTGGAGGAAGAGAAAAAGCAGTTGAAGCAGCAAAAAACCGCACAGTATCGCGCTTCTGTGAATAAGGCAAAGTCCATAAAACCGGAAATCAATTTGCTGGGAATGACAGTGGATGAGGCAGTTATGGAGCTGGATAAATATCTGGATGATGCCTGCCTGTCACATTTAAACCAGGTACGTGTGGTACATGGAAAAGGAACCGGAGCATTGCGGAAGGGAATCCATGAATATCTGAAGCGGCAGTCTTATGTGAAATCCTTCCGGCTGGGAGAATTTGGCGAAGGGGATGCAGGCGTTACCATTGTAGAGCTGTAGGAGAGAACCGGCTATACAAATGACAGGACAGAGGCTAAAGGATTGGAGGCAGGAATGGATAAGAAAAAAATATTGATAGTAGATGATGATGAAAATATTGCAGAGTTAATTTCTCTATATCTGATAAAGGAATGCTTTGATACGGAAATAGCGTTAAACGGAGAAGAAGCCCTTGAGAAGTTCAAGGTATACCAGCCACAGCTGGTTTTACTGGATATTATGCTGCCGGGAATTGATGGTTATGACGTATGCAGGGAGATTCGGAAGGACAGCAATGTACCCATCATCATGCTTTCCGCAAAGGGAGAGGTATTTGATAAGGTGCTGGGCTTAAAAATTGGTGCAGATGATTATATGGTAAAGCCCTTTGACTCTAATGAATTAGTTGCAAGGGTACAGGCTATTTTGCGGAGGGTAACCCAGAAGGAGGACAGTTACAATACCGTACCGGCTGAGGAACAGGGCGAATGTGTAAAATATGATGGCTTGACCGTTAATCTCACCGGATATTCTGTTATTTATAATGGGAATATGGTGGAAATGCCGCCGAAGGAA
>JAXVOW010000204.1:0-2413 GCA_037301995.1 bacterium
AAAGCATTGTACCGAATCTGGTTCTCTGCCAGCATGGCACTTTCCGTATCAATATCCACGTTATTACCATCTAACCGGTAAGACAGCGTAGAGGAATCTGTGTATATCAGTCCCCCGAAGTCGGATAAATGGGTATTAATTTCCGATACTCTTTCATCTAACGACTCCCCGCCAATTAATGCCTGCTCTAAATAACTCTGGAAGGATACATCCTTTCTTTTATAATTTGGGGTATCCACATTGGCAATATTATTCGATATAATCTCATTTCTGGAATTTGCCGCATCCGCCGCTTTATCCAGCACATTAATATAATTATAGATATTGGTATTAATCATGCCTTCTCCTCCTAATCTCTGTGTAATGATTCTATTGCTTAACAACTGCGCCTTCACAAAATAACAATAGCAAAGGACTTATGAGAGAACCCACAAATCCTTTTGCCATTCTTAAATCCATTATTTTTTATGTAATTTTTCCAACTCGTCAAATACCAGTTCATTCAAAACCTTGATATAAGTTCCTTTCATACCAGAGGATTTTGTTTCAATAACACCTGCACTCTCAAATTTGCGAAGTGCATTGACAATAACAGACCTGGTAATTCCTACTCTGTCAGCAATTTTAGATGCCACCAGGATTCCTTCCATTCCATCCAGTTCATCAAACACATGAACAATTGCTTCTTCCTCAGAATTCGACAATGTACCAATCGCAGAACGTACAATGGCAATCTTCCGGTCCTCCTCGGCAGATTCCTCATTGACACTCCTCATCATCTCCAATCCCACAACGGTTGTCCCATACTCACTGAGTATAATGTCATCAATGGTATACTGCTCATCCTCCTTATACATGAAGACGGTGCCCAACCGTTCACCTGCAATATCAATTGGCGATATAATTGCCTGATACCGCTCCAAATTATCAAATTCAAAGCCCAATGTGGCTAAATTTACATTCTCTTTCGTTGACAGCACCCCAAGGAGTCTTTCATTCAGCATCTTATCAATAAAGCCTCCCACATCCGGAGCAATCATCTCCGTTATCTCGCTAATATCTGAACGGTTCCTAATCCCAAGAACCTTTCCTTTTTTGCTGATAACCAGGATATCTGATTCTAGAATTTCACTTAAAACCTTACATATATCATTAAAGACAACTTTATGAGAACTGTTATTATGTAAAAGTTGATTAATTTTTCTCGTTTTATCTAATAACTGTACACTCATAGGCTCCCTCCCATTCTATTCTGATTCTAACACAATTTTACAATAATAACAACATTTTTATGAAAAGGAGGGGCTCAAACTGATATCCTTATTTTTCCTTTGGTTTTTCACAGACGTAACCGCACTCTTCATTGCTGCATACAAGCTTATTGCCTTTTTCCAGCATAATATGATTGCATTTTTCACAACGGATTGCCGATGGCCGCTGCCATGACATAAAATCGCATTCCGGATTGTCAATACATCCGTAGTATTTTCTGCCCTTTTTCGTCTTCTTGAGAACAATCTCTTTTCCACAGTTCGGACAGGCAACCCCGATTTTTTCATAGTGGGGCTTTGTAAAACGGCATTCCGGGAATCCCGGACAGGCGAGGAATTTTCCATGGGGACCATATTTTACAACAAGGTTTCTTCCACATTCCTCACAAATTTCATCCGTTACTTCATCCTCTATCTTAATGTGTTCCATTTCCTTATTAGCAGCCTGTACTGCCGCATCCAAATCCGGGTAAAAGTTTTCCACTACCGTCTTCCACGGTATGGCTCCCTCTTCAATCTTATCAAGCAGGGACTCCAGATTGGCAGTAAATTCCGTATCCACAATAACAGGAAATCCCTTCACCATAATCTGGTTTACCGCCTCTCCTAACTCCGTGACATACAGATTCTTGTTTTCCTTTACCACATACCTTCTGGCAAGTATCGTAGAAATGGTTGGCGCATAGGTGCTCGGTCTTCCAATTCCCAACTCCTCTAACTGTCTGACTAAAGACCCCTCAGTAAAATGGGCTGGCGGCTGGGTGAAATGCTGCTTGTCGATAAATTTATCCACTGATACCTTTGTATTCTCATCAATATCCTTAAACAGGTTCTTCATTTCATCATTTTCATCTTCCATTGCATAGACTGCCATGAAACCGTCGAAAATTAACTTGGTGGAGGTGGCACCAAACTCATAGCCCTTTGCCTCTAATTTAATTGTACTGCTCTCGTACTTTGCACTCTCCATCCTGCTTGCAAGAAAACGATTATAGATTAACTGATATAGACGGAACTGGTCCCTTGACAATTCCTCCTTCAGCTTTACCGGTGATAATGTTACATCCGTAGGACGAATCGCCTCATGGGCATCCTGTATCTTCTTGCCGGAATTGTCTTTTTGTTTTGTCATTCCAACATAT
>JAXVOW010000205.1:0-58168 GCA_037301995.1 bacterium
TCCAGAAAATCCTTATCAATCTTAATGGTATCTACCGGAATCTGGCGAATCATATTAAGGGAGGAATATCCCGCTCCAAAATCATCAACCTCCAGAATAAAGCCCATGTCCTGTAATTCCTTGAGAACCACATATAAATCCTCTGAATCATAAAAAAATGTTTCTGTAATCTCCAACGTCAAATCCGAGGTTGGAATTTTATATTTTTTTATCAGACGTTTCCATACCTTTACCAAATCATTATTTTTGATATGATACCTTGATATATTGACAGACAACGGTACTACCTTCCTGCCCTTTTCTCTCCAGTGTGCCAATACCTGGCATGCCTGCTCCCACATATACTCATCCAGCTTCAGTATAAAACCGTTCCGCTCAAACAATGGTATAAAATCGTTAGGCTGGATAAGACCCTTTACCGGATGCTTCCATCTTGCCAGCACCTCCGCACCGCATATCTTTCCGTTTTCCAGATTATACTTCGGCTGCAGATACATCAAAAACTGTTTATCCAATATCGCCTGATTCATATCCTGCTCAATCTCTGCGGTCTTAATAATCTCCGTCCGGTACTGCTCATCATAAAAGGCGCAGAAATTCATGGCACTGTCCTTCACCGTCCGTCCGGCTAAGGAAGCCCGGTCACACATCAGATTGATTGGTGTTGAGACATCCTCCACCAGATAAATGCCAAAGGATGTATTAATATCAAAGGAAAATCCGTTTTTATAAATTCCCTTGCGGATTTTCTCGATTAATTTTATTAAATCGCCACGTTTTTCATAGGTGGTACATATAAGAAACATATCCGAATGCACACGGCAATACAAGGCTTCTTCTGGCAGTCTTTCCTCTAAGACACCCGCGATATGCTTTAACACATCATCACCGGTTGCCATGCCAAACAAATCATTTATCATCTTGAATTTGTCAATGTCAAAGGAAATAATAGCATAATGGTCATCCTCCCTCTCCGTCACCAGACGTCCCGCATCTATGTAAAAACGGTTTACATTTGGAATGTTTGTAAGCAAATCGTACTCTGAGCGGTATCTTAAAGTCTCATAGGACCTGGTGGCTTCATCCACATCCTTCAGGGTGCCGATGGCGCGGCTGAGCCTTCCCTCTTCATTCCGGATAAACTGAATGCAAATCCGATACCATACCACATTGCCATTTGTCTCCCTCAACCGGCAGGTCACCTCACGGAAATCATCCTCACGGTTGACAAAGAGCATTTTATAAATATCCACATCCTCCTCATAAATCAAGGCAGCCGTCTGGGGATGCTTTAAAAAATCAATTTCTGTAACCTCCTCTATACCAAACTTCTCCTTAAATAAGGAGGAGATATAGGAGGTTTTCTTCTCATAATTATACTCAAACACAATTGTTTTCAGCTGGCTTACCACTGTCTGATACAGCTCCCCCGATAACCGGAGCTTCTCCGCATAGGTGTCATTTACCAATATATTATTGCGCAGCTTCTCCTCTAAAAGCTCGTCAGAATCCAATACCTTGCACAGAATGACCTGCTGTCCGTCTTCCCATGTCAATTCACTTGCCTTGATTTTTACCTTACGGTCAAATGTCTCCAGATAGCGTTCTATAACATATTCCTGATTATCCTTAAGCGCTACAAAAGGACAATCAATACACGGAAGCTGCTTTGCCTGTATTCCCTTATAACAGGTCCACTCCTCCAAATTCTCCCCAAAAATTTCCTTCGCCTTAGGATTTGCATATAGAATATGAAAATCATTCTTTGCAAACATATATAATGCATGTTCCGATAAATCCATTATCTGACAAACAAGTCCCTTTTCCCCATTTTCTCTCATCCTTCACCTCATTTTATACAGTCAAATTTTATATCCTAAAATTATATCAAATCCTTCAATCCATTTATCTGCAGGCAGCTGATGGATTTTTCTGATAGTTACTTTCGCAATTTTGTATTCATTATAACATACTGGTAATTTTTTACAAGATGTTGACAGCCCCCAAAACTACATTATATAATAAAATAGTAATAAATACTATTTTGGTTTGGAGGCGTGCCAATGGCTGTTCAATCTCATAGAAAACGCAGTAAACAGCGCGATGCAATAATTGCTTTTTTAAAAACAAGAAAAGACCATCCCACTGCGGATACCGTATATAAAGAAATCCGGAATACCATACCCAATATCAGTCTGGGAACCGTATACCGCAATCTTTCCCTGCTCTCCGAAACCGGTGAGATTCTGAAGCTTTCCTGCGATGGAAAGGCTGACCGTTTTGATGCCTTTTCCAATCCCCACTATCATTTTATGTGTGTGGAATGCGGCTGTGTACAGGATATCACCTTTCCCTACTCAGAGCAGCTTAACCTGGCTGCCAACAGTGAATTTGATGGTACCATAACCGGCCACTCTCTTCTATTCAAAGGCTATTGCAAAAATTGTTGTACTAATCAGGTACATACACCCTGTCAAACAGATTGATTCTTACAATCCAAAAGGGTACACTAATGCCTATGGCATTAATGTACCCTTTTTCCTATGATTCCATTAAGTCATTTTCCTGCCTGCAGCTCTTTTCATTATCCCAGCCGCTGTAATCCCTACTCGATAAACAGCAACGGGTCTACTGTCTCCTCTCCCTTCAGCATCTGGAAGAAGAGATGGCTGCCCTCTTCGGCAAAGCTGTCGGTTGGGTTGCCAATGGTTCCAATGGACTCTCCCGCCTTTACATAATCGCCTTCCTTGACATAGATGGTATCCAGTTGTCCATAAACGATACTGTAATCATTTCCAATATATAAGGTGACAAGATTACCATAGACATTATCACTGGTTACCTTCGTTACCTTTCCAAGATATGCATTCTTCACTGTGGTACCATTTCCGGCAGCAATCAGCATACCGGGATTACATTGATACTGGTCCAGAGTCTTAAAATAAACGGTAGTCTCCATACTGTATGGCAGAATCACCTCACCATTTACAGGCCATGTCAGGGTCTTGTCACTTGTGAAATTCAATTCCCCTGCATCCGCAGTAACCGGCAGCTGCCGGGAAGTATCTGTTTCCGCTTCCGTATTTTCTGCCACATCCTCTTCTGTCTTAGCCTCTGTAGCTTCCTTTTCCGTTGTTTTTTCAGTTGTCAAATCTTCCTTTAGTGTATTGCGCTGCTCAGTACCTGTCTGGTTTGCGGTTTTCCCATTGGTTTCTTCCACCTGGCTGTCCTCTGTAGTGATGGCAGAATAGTCAGATGCCTTATTCAAATCCACTTCGTTACTGGCAAGCTGGCTGCCATCCCGCTCCAGGGTATATACTGCCACAACGGCTAAAACCGCCAGCAGACCCAGCCCCAACGCTACATAAAATGCATTGTCCTTAATCTTTTGTAAAAATGTTTTATCACGATTCATCATTTTCATCACCTCTACAAATAGGTTTGCCATAGAGGAAATGATTTATTCAAATTTTTTATCGAATTTCATAATAAACACTCATAGCAGATAAACAGCAGGCTGACGGTCAGTCCTTTATCTGGTAGGTAACACTTAAGGTTGTCACATTGCCAAAATCATCCTTGGCACAGTACATAACAATATATGGCTCATCTTCTACATAGGTCAGCGGACGGCTGACAGTGACGTCCACCTTGCCGCTGTTATCCGCTGCCTCCACCAGACTCAGCAGATAATCATCCTTTAACATATTGGAAATGCGGATGTCTCCCTGCTGCTTATTTTTCAGGGTCAATGTCGGCGCTTCCATATCCACATCCACAGATAACACCACAACCTCTGACTGGTTTCCCTCGGAATCCTTTGCCCGGTATTTTACATGGCATTTGCCATAACCCTTTTCCAGAATTTCCGAATAATCCACCACAATGGCACTGTCCTCCAGTTCCACATTTCCGTCATATGCCGTAACATTTTCCAGCAGCAGGTCATGCAGTTTTTTGGATGAGGTTGCCTCATAGGCTCCAATGGAGGTTACCGTCTGGTTTACATACAGCACCGGAGGCTGTTCATCCTTTACAATAATATTAGCGGTGGCAGCACCTGTGATTCCTGTCTCATCCGTCACCGAATAGGTGACCTTATATATACCACAGGTATTTAAATCTACCTCGCCATCCACCTTCATATAATTGGTGACATCCTTACCGGTAGAATCCAGAGCAGTGACACCGGAGGTCACATCAAAGCTGGAATACCGTTCCACCTCTCTGTCATATGCACCCAGGATAACAGGAATATTGCCCATATAGGGATTATTCCTGTCCGGGTCAGTAGGGTCCCAGTTCCCCACAGAGCCTCCGCTGCTGATAACGGCAGCCACCGGCTTTCCCATGGGGCCATCATAATCGCTTTCAAATATCTCTACATAAGTATTCTCACTACAGTTATCATAAATCCACTTTGCATCAATTACTGACAGACGGACACAGCCCGCAGAAACACTTTGTCCCAGTTTATTATATTCCTCAATCTCCAAATCGCCTTTACTCTGCGTAAAATAAGGCACAGAATGAAATAATATGCTGCCTGTAATTGCAGTGGCATATTGCCCATATACATCACCCTCCAGGGCAAGCCACTCTTCCCTGTCACCTAAATCATAGATGCCCTCCGGTGTATTTCCGTCCTCGCCCACAGAGCATACCATGGCTTTCACCGGCTTACTGTAATAGCCATCCTCGCCCACCGTATATACCGTTACCACATTTCTTGTTTTATTTACTTTGATACAGTATGGAAGCCCGTTATCCTTCAAATCTGTTCCATTGTAAAATGCATCCTCAGGCTGTCCCTGATTGCCACTGGTTCCACCATCGCGAATGACTTCACCGTTATACTGTCCCAGATTACCGGTCTCCTTCTGGTAGCCAACCATCACTGCTTTGCCATCATACTTTCCGGCAGCCAGAATCAACAGCAGGCTTATAATAAACATAACCGGAACATCTGATAGAAAAAACCTGTACTTCATATGTGCACCCTTCTTATATCATAATCGTCGCTATACTATAATCTGTTCTCTCCTATTATCAAATGATAATCGTATAAAACCACAGAATAATTATTCCATAAAATCCTCCTGCTGTCAACGGTTCAAAGGCTCCTTTACCCTATCCCGTTGCAGTTCCCACCTGCCTGACGCTGACCTCCTCTTCGAGGAGGTCAGCGTCAGGCAGGTGGGAACTGCAACCAAAATCTCTTAAGACTGAAATTCCTTGAGGCTGACCCCTTTATAATAATATTTAATAATTGCCTCTGCCTTCTTTCCCTCCAATGCCATGCGATTTGCTCCATACTGGGAGACCCCAAGGCAGCTCCCCTTGCCAAGACACACAAACCGGATTCCGTCATCAATCTCCTCCACATAAAAATTGGCAGATGTCAAAGAAAATTTCTGCATGGCTTCCTCTCCGGTATAGATTGTTCCGTTAACAGACAGTTTTTTTACAAATCCGTTCTCCGTACTTTCCTCTACAGATACAGGAATTTTCTGTACTGCAGTTTCTTCGGCTGAAGCACCGCTCTCTGTCTGTTGTTTATCTCCATCCTCTTCCTTACTTTTCGTAGAATCCTCTGCCTGTGCCTCCTGCGATGCTTCTTCTCCAATCTGTCCCTCATTTCCTGCCAGTTCCCGGAACTCCTGCCATGTATAGGTGACAAGATTCATATAATGCTTTGCCTCCACATCCTGGCTGCTCTCCACAGATTGCAAATAAGATATATCCTCTCCCAATATCTCCTTGGCACTGGCTGTTTTCCCGATGCTGACCTCATGATAAAGCGCCATAATCAGAGAATCCTCCTGCTTTACCACCATCCCGGCAGTAGCCACAACAGCCTGTTCAAACCTGTCCGCATACTTTTCATAATTCTTCTCTCCCCATAATGCCATCCGGTCTTCTACCGTTAAATACTGATAGGATAAATCAGCGGCATCAGAGGTATTATTTTCCTGCATTTCCTTTAACACATTGGTCCGAATCAATATCGCCTGAACCTTTAACGTCTCTATATCATAATCTGCGGGAATTGTTCCAGGCAGTATTCCCAGCACATATTCCTCCACATCCATGCTCTTGTAAAGCCCATTCATCTCAATCAGCACTTCTTTTCCCATTAATTTATTCTCCAGGGAATTGCCGCCCTGTCCAATCCGGATATTATCACTAAACAGACTGAAGCCCAGACACAACAAAAACGGAATTACAAGTATACTCACCACAAATAAAATAAATTTTTTCATAAAAAAACCTCTCCCACTATTCTATGTGGAAGAGGTCTGAAATATAACCGGTTTATTTGGAAACCTTCTTAACGGATGGAGTCTTAGGCATTGTCACACTAACCTTATCCAGATTCCAGATTTCCTGTGCATACTGCTCAATTGTACGGTCAGAAGAGAACTTGCCGGCACATGCTGTATTCAGCATAGCCATCTTAGCCCATCTCTTCTCATCCCGGTATGCTTCATCTACCTGTCTGTGAGCCTCGCAATAGGAATCAAAGTCCTTCAATGTAAAGTATATGTCTTCCTTAATCAGAGAATCATATATATCTCTGAAAATCTCTGTATCTTCATGGAAGGTACCGTTAATCAGTTGTGTCAATACCTTACGGACATTTGCATTGCTGTTAAAGATATCTTCCGGATGGTAGTTGTGGTCACGCTCATAAGCCATAACCTCATCTGCTGACATACCGAAAATAAATGCATTCTCCTCGCCAACCTCTTCTACTATCTCCACATTCGCACCATCCATTGTACCAAGTGTCGGAGCACCATTTAACATGAACTTCATGTTACCGGTACCGGAAGCCTCTCTGGAAGCAGTAGAAATCTGCTCAGACACATCTGCTGCTGCAAAGATAAGCTCTGCATTGGAAACGCGGTAGTTCTCGATAAATACTACTTTAATCTTTCCCTTGATGGATTCATCATTATTGATAACATCTGCAACAGAATTAATCAGCTTGATGGTTAACTTTGCTCTCTTATATCCTGCTGCCGCCTTAGCGCCAAAAATAAAGGTGCGAGGAACAATATCCATTTCCGGATGCTCCTTCAGCTCATTGTATAAATACATAACATGTAAAATGTTAAGCAGCTGTCTCTTGTACTCATGAAGACGTTTTACCTGTACATCGAAGATAGAACGAGGGTCAACCTCAACACCGTTATGCTCCTTAATATAAGCAGCCAGGCGAACCTTATTCTGGTATTTGATGTTCATGAATTCCTGCTGGCACTTCTCATCATCCACATATACCTTCAGCTTGGCAAGATGTGGAAGGTCTGTAATCCACTCATCACCAATTTTGGATGTAATCCAGTCTGCCAGCAATGGATTACCGTGTAATAAGAAACGTCTCTGGGTAATACCATTGGTTTTATTATTAAACTGTTCCGGTCTCATCTCATAGAAATCCTTAAGCTCTCTCTTCTTAAGAATCTCTGTGTGAAGCTGTGCAACACCGTTTACAGAGTAAGAACCTGCAATCGCAAGATGTGCCATCTTCACCTGACCATCGTAAAGGATTGCCATGCTCTTAACCTTCTCCGGATTATTCGGATACTTCTCACGGATAGCATTCACATATCTTCTGTCAATCTCCTCAATAATCTGGTATACACGAGGCAGTAATCTTGAGAACAGCTCAATCGGCCATTTCTCAAGGGCTTCCGCCATAATTGTATGGTTTGTGTAAGCGCAGGTATGACAGGTAATATCCCATGCATCATCCCACTCTAAGCCTTCCTCATCCACAAGAAGCCTCATAAGCTCGGCTACGGTAACCGTTGGATGGGTATCATTCAACTGGAATGTAACCTTTTTAGGAAGGTCATGTAAATCCTTGTTGTTCTCCTTAAACTTATTCAAGGCAGTCTGAATCGAAGCAGAAATGAAGAAATACTGCTGCTTTAATCTCAATTCCTTACCTGCATAATGATTATCATTTGGGTAGAGAACCTCAACAATTGTTCTTGCAAGATTCTGCTGTTCAACAGCCTTCTGGTACTCACCCTTGTCAAAGGAATCCAGATTGAAGTCCTGAATTGCCTCTGCATCCCATATTCTCAATGTATTTACCACATTGTTACCATATCCGATAACCGGTAAGTCATATGGCACTGCACGAATGGAAGAATAACCCTCCTGGATAAAGCGGTTTCTTCCATCCTTATATTCTACCTTCACATGGCCGCCAAACTTCACCTCACACGCATATTCTGAACGGCGAACCTCAAATGGATTACCATCCTTCAACCAATCGTCCGGCTTCTCAATCTGGTAACCATCCTGGATTTCCTGGCGGAACATACCATAACGGTAACGGATTCCACAGCCGTATGCAGGATAGCCCAATGTAGCCAGGGAATCAAGGAAACATGCTGCAAGTCTTCCAAGACCTCCATTACCCAGTGCTGCGTCCGGTTCCTGGTCCTCAATAACATTTAAATCAAAGCCCAGCTCATCCAATGCTTCTTTTACTTCATTGTAACAGGTCAGGTTAATCAGGTTATTCCCCAAAGCCCTTCCCATTAAGAATTCCATTGATAAGTAATAGACAGTTTTGGCATTCTGCTTCTCATACTCTTTATGTGTTGCAATCCACTGGTCAATAATTGTATCCTTAATTGCATAGGAAACTGCCTGAAACACCTGCTGGTCTGTTGCTTCGTCAATTGTCTTACGATAAAGGGCTTTTACATTATTGATAACTTCTTTTTTGAAAGCTTCTTTATCAAAGTCTAATTTTCTAGCCATGTTTTTCTCCTCCTTGTAGTCGGAGTGGTGTTCTCCACCCCTTGCTCTCTAAACATATAATATATTTTAGCTCAAACTCGGTTTCTATTCTACCAAAAATAAACAGTTTTCACAAGACCTAAGTCTATTTCTTTTTGGTTCGGACGCCTTTGGAATTAACGTAATATTTACCAATCCATTTATTTTTTTGCATTTTACCTGTGGATTTACTAAAATAATAATATTTTCCGTTTATTTTCCTCCATCCTTTTAACATTGCTCCCGTTGTTTT
The DNA here is from genome assembly GCA_037301995.1 of bacterium. Lineage (GTDB taxonomy): Bacteria > Bacillota > Clostridia > Lachnospirales > Lachnospiraceae > CAG-590. The sequence continues at coordinate 9,059 of JAXVOW010000205.1, forward strand.
ACTAAAATAATATTTATTTCCCTTATATTTAACAAGACCTGTTTTTCTCACTCCACTGGAGGCAAAATAATACTTTTTACCGTCAATCTGTACAATCCGGTTTCTCGCCATGACGCCGGTCTCCGTATCCAGATAGTAGTACTTTCCATTCTGCTTCTGATAACCGTAGAGCTGTTTTCCAGACTCTGAATCAAAGAGATAGTATTTGCCCTTTATCTTTACAGAGCCTGTCACCACATAACGCTTGCTGTTGACGTAATAGGTATCTCCAGCTACTGTGTGAAGTCCCTTTTTCATCTGCTTACCGGATGAATAGAACAGGTATTTGTGGATTCCATCCTCATACATGCCGCCCTTAACCAGCGTACCATTTCCCTTTGCAAGATAATAAGAGCCATTTACCTTAAACCAGCCCACTGTCATTTTTCCAGTTTTCGGACTGAGGTAAAAGGTGTCGTCTCCAAGCTCAAGAAAACCTGTTTTCATTTCACCATTTTCATCAAAATAATACCAGCCGTCACTGGTTTTCACCCAGCCAATTACCTTCTTGCCTGCAGTTGTTATGTAAGAGGTTATTTTTCCGTCCTTTGAAAATTCACCCTTAATTACTTTTTTATTTAATTTGAAATAAGAAATAATTGCTGATGCATCGGCCTTCCCGACTTTTTTGCGCTTTGCAGTTGTCTTAAAGAATTTATTACAATCCGAGGAGCTGGTGACATAACCATGCTCAATAATCACACTTGGAATATTCTGTATGACACCCCTGCGGACAATGGAATAATAATCTGCCAGCTTTCCATTGCTGTAACGGTTGCCTGTACCGGATTTCCGCAGCAGTAAGCCCCTGTTCGCAATTCCGATTCCTTTTAACTTGGAAAGAACCACCTTTCCAAAGGCCTGGGTCTGCTTACGAACGGAATCATGATATCCGGATTTATATGCAGTCAGAACATTTGCTCCGGAGGAAGCTCCGGCATTTATATGCATACTAATCAAAAAATCCGCGTCCAGCTGTTTTGCATAATTATTCCGGGAAGAAAGGCAGTCACCTAATTTCAGCGACTCACAGCATGTGCTGCTGTCCCGGGTCATGTACACTGTGACATCTCCATACTGGTTCAGCACATCCCGGCAGGATTTCGCAATGTCCCATACCACCACTTCTTCTCTTAAACCATTTGCACTGGCTCCCGGATGCTTTTTACAATGTCCCGGGTCTAAAACAATTACCTTAGATGTGGCAGGGGACAATTCTGACACTACAAATTTGTCCGTGTCAATCTGTGGTGTATTGTCCTTGGCTGTTTCCTCTTCTGTCTGAACCGTATTCTCTGTGGCCCTTACCTCCTGTGCAGGCAGCACACAGCTGCAAAGCATTGCACCAACCAGCATCCACGAGGTTATCCTTTTCATTATCTTCAATCTTCCTTCTCCTATTCTTTTGTTATTCCCATTTGCAACCATACTTTTTTATTATAACCTTATTCATAAGGCGGTGCAACCTTTGTTTGCCAATCCCTTTTTCCAATTCCAGCCTTTTTTACCCAGCATGTAAAAAGAGGCTGCCAGGAACACAGCCTCTTCTTTTTTATTTATTTTTTAATTTTAACAGTGCTTTTCTGACCTTTACCCTTCAGCAGCTTCTTATATGCCGTATACTTCTTTTTCGGAACCTTAATGGTTGCCTTTTTGTGGATGTTCTTAAATGCCTTGCTGCCAACCTTTTTCAATACCGTTGATTTAATGGTAATGGTCTTTAAACTCTTGCAGTTATAAAATGCCTTTGCTCCAATCTTTTTCACCTTTGCCGGAATGGTTATCTTTTTAAGCTTTGAACAATTGTAAAAGGCACTGTCGCCAATTTCCGTAAGCTTACTCTTGCTTGACAGAGATATGGTGGTCAGCTTCTTACAGTTATAAAATGCCTTTTTCCCAATCTTTGTTACACTATCTGAAATCGTCACCTTAGTAAGATTCTTACAATTGGAAAAAGCATTGCTGTCTATCTGCTTAATATATTTTCCAAGCTTAATGGTTTTTATTTTTGTATTACCCTTAAATGCGTTTGCCGCAATGGTGGTAACCTTGTACTGTACTCCGTTAATCGTAAGGGTATCCGGTATTACCACATTTGCAGTGTCTGTCGTCTTGGAAAACTTAACCTCACCCTGTAAATCCTTTTCGCTCGCCTTTGTCACAATATAGGTGGCGCCGGAACCCGGGTCAACAACCTGACTGTTATTTTGTACCGGTTTAGACGGGTCATCTGTAACTGCTCCCGTGTTTCCCCCTGATGTCTGACCGGTTTGTGCATTCACGACTACACTAACGGTTGCCTTTATCGTACTGTTTGCACTTGATGTCGGTGCTGTTGCCGTAATCTGAACTGTTTTTCTTGTTTTATCTGCTTTCAATATTCTGACATTTCCCCTGTCATCCACTGACACATATTCCGGAGCAGCCGAGGTATAGACAATCCGCCTATTAGAGTATACCAGGTATTTTGACATATCCTCTGCCACGGCAGTCTGTTTGAGACAGTTCTCGTAGCTGCTAAATACATTAAAGGTCGCTCCCACATTCGCACCGCTTGTATACGCATTTGGAACCTTTAATGTTATTCTCTGGATATCGGCATTCACCACATAGGTATAGGTTCTCGCATATTCCGGATGTCCCTTTGGATAAACCTTGATGTGCGCCGTACCTACGCCTGCCTCTACCAGATAAAACATCTGGGAACCTGTATTCGGCGAAATTGTCTGCGTAGATGTATTCACTCTGGTTCCCTTTGTTGTTTCATAGGAGGATACCTTGGCTCCTCCTGTACTGCCGGAAGGATACAAAACATCCGGGTTATCCGTCTCCACTACCACATCATATGTATCCGGTGTACAATCTATCGCTTCTGTATTATTAATGTCAAAATAATACTGCATATACTTCTTGGACGAGGTTGCCTGGATTGTTTCTGTTTTTCCGTATGGCACACTCTGTGTCCGCTTACTGTCCGCATACAAATCCGCACAGAACGGAACCTCTTTTACTTCTATGTTATACTTAGCAGAAAATTTACTTGCAGTTACGGATACCGCCGCACCGCTATTTGGTGCACACTCAAAGGTCAGGCTGCAGGTTACACTCAGATTAATCGGCTCTGTTGTGGCAGTCACACCCGCAATATCAATTACATCAACCTCCACATTGCTGCCGGTAATATCTGTACGTTTCCATGTCTTAGTTGCATCTAATGCCTCATAATATTCCTCGTCCACAATCTTGTAGGTTGCCTGTTCATCTGCCAGGTTCGTCTGTTTCTTCCAGTAATATCCATCCAGCAATTTTGCGCTTACCTTTAAGTGGGTCTTCACCTCTTCTTCTGAATTTGTGTCGCCCACCAGCACATAATCAAAGCCGGAGGTTCCCTTAGGATTAACATAGTATGGCAAAGTAATGGTTCTGCCAATTGGAACCGTTGTTTTATCCGGTGTATTCACTACAATTGTAATATTCCCACCATTCGCTGTATAATCGGTTTTCTGGGTATTCGGATTTTTGTAGGAATTATAAAATACCTTGTTATTTACCGTTGTAGTAGATGCAAATTCAAACCTGCTCAGGTTCACACATCCAGCCAATGCATTCTGGTCAATGTAAAGCACTTCCTCTCCAAAGCTTGCAGAGGTCAGGCTGGCACATCCGTATAAGGTAAAGCTTGGAATCTTTACAACCTTTGTTCCGGACAGCTTGAAGGTCTTAATTGCCGTCTCCGAAAACGCATAGGAATTTATCGTCTCCAGACTGGCTGCCCTGGTAAACTCCACATCCTCAACACCACTTTTCTGGAATGCATAGGAATCAATCTTCTTTAACGCCGGTCCAAATGCTACCTTTCCCAGATTCGTATCCTTCTGAAATGCATATGTGCCGATTGTCTCCAGCGTGTCCGGCAGACCGGAATTGGTGAGATTCAGGGAAATACACTCCGCAAAACCATAATTCCCTATCTCCTTCAGCTTACCAAAATCCACAGTCTCCAGTGAAGTACACTGATTAAAGGCTTTTTGTCCTAATTTTGCCAGTGTATCCGGAAAGACAATGGAGCCCAGCGCCGTACAGCCGGAAAATGCCTCCTGCTGTATCTCTGTTGTGCTTCCCAAATCTACCTGTGCCAGACTCTCGGATTTGTAAAATGTTTTATCCTTCAAAATCAGGCTGACACCGGTATTGGTCTGTGGCAGCTTCACGCTTGTCAGATATGGACACTGCATAAACACACCAACCTTACCGGATGTACCCCAGGCTGAGCCGGATATCGTACCGGAGCCAAGCTCCTTAAGATTCTTATATGCAGATAAATCCGCCGACTGGATGTTACTTGCATAAAACGCTCCCTGTCCGATGTCTGTTACATAGCTTCCCTTTGGAAGCACATCCTTCGCATCCTTTATATCACTGCACAACTCGTACTGGAACACCGGAATAGATTTCCATACATTCTTTCCGGTCGTATCTGCCTGCCATACCACCTTCGTTAAAGCTGTTCCACCAAACATTGCCTGCTGGGCATTCTCATATATATAATCCGGAATATACACCTCACCGTTTACCGCATGGCTTGCCGTCTTCATTGTATTAAAGGATTGCTGTCCGTAAACAAAACAAGAATTAATAAAAAGATTCTGTTTCATTGTGTTTGGCAGAATTACGGTTGTCAGACAAGGGGCATGTGTTGCTTTGATTGCCGTATTCTTTGTCTCTCCGCTTTCTATCAGCGTATCAACGTTTGCAAACGCACCTCCGCCAATCTCTAAAAGCTCTGTCCATTTTGTCAAATCCAATGTTGTAAAGGCATTTCCAAAAAATGCCAAATCTCCAATCTCTGTAATCCCAATCTTCTGGTTATTTCCCACATTGAATTCACTTATCGGTGCATTGTAGAAGAAATGTCTTGGTATCTCCGTAATTTTTTCCGGTACAGTTGCCTTTGCCAGACTGCTGCACTGTTCAAACACCTTAATTCCAAGCTCCGGACATGTTCCATCTCTCTTAGACTGAATCGTAATATTGGTTAAGCTCTGGCACCGGAAAAATGCGCCGTCCGCAATGGCTGCCACAGATGCCGGAAGAACATTATCCGATTTGCTTGCTACACCTAATTTTGTTATTGCCGCACAGCCATGGAATGCATACGCCCCAATATTCATACTCTCTTTTGCATTTGTATTATCCGGCAGGACAACCGTCTCCAGCTTTGCATTTCCCTGAAATGCCTCTGCATATATATTCCGGCTCTGTCCTGCTGTATCGGACGCCCATGTAACACTGGTAATATTGGAGCGAAGTGTATCAGCCGCTCCCTTATAGTTTACGAAATAAAAGGCACGTCCGCCAATATTCTTTACCGATGCCGGAATCTTCACAGAGGTCAGCTGGCTGCAGTTTGTGAAAACCTCACTTCCGTAATACTCTCTGTCATTCTTTTTCTTCTGATGTGTATCATATATTACAATCGGAAGCTGGCTCGTTGCCACACCACCCACTGGGAGGGACTTAATCTTTTCCGCCTCGCTCTTCTGGGTTTCTGTCTTTCCTACTGTCTCAATACCGTAATCCGTTACCAAATCCATTCTTTGATAACCGATGGTTTCCAGCTTGTTCATGTTCATAAGAAAATCTGTATTGGTAATGGCGGTAGAACGAAATGCACAATCCCCGATTTCCTTTACTTCACAGCTTGACCCGGACTGTCTCTGCTCCACGAAAGCCAATGCGGTACAGCCATCAAAGGTATAATCCGGAATCGCTGTCAGTGCCGGTGAAAGAGAAATTCTTGTCATGGCATCATTGCTATAAAAACAGCCCTGTCCGATTCCATTTACATAATCAGGAAGCACTACCCCTTCACTTGAAGAGCCTCCCGCTTCATAAATCGTAGTCAGCTTTGTCTTGGCAAACACATTGTCACCAAACTTCAGAGTTCCCGTTGTCTTATTCGGTAAAACAACTGTTGTCAGCCCCTCTGCTCCTTCAAAGGCAGAGCCCTCAATGGTGGTCAGCTTATTACAGTTGGTAAAATCAACCGTACTGGTAAGCTTGCTTCCGCTAAATGCACTACCCAGAATTTTATCCAGCTGGGAATCTGTTTCAAATATAACCTCTAATCCATTTGCCGTATCCGTTCCGGTCTTTGAGAACGCACTGGCTGGTATCGTTGTAATGCTCTTACCGATGGTAACCTTTGCAAGCTTTTTACAGCCGGCAAATAAAGACGGCTCATCCTGCATGATTCGTCCATTTGCAAAGGACGGAATGGTAATCTCCTCCAAGCTCACATCATCCAGGAAAACCTGCTCCTTAATAACCGTCAATCCGGACGGCAAGGTATTGGCTGCCTTTGTAGAATGTACACTCTGCAGACTGGTACAGCTTGCAAATGCCTGTTTTCCCAAGGACTGTAAAGTGTCCGGCAATGTAATTGTGGTCAGATTCTTACACTCAAAAAATGCCGAGGTTCCAATTGTAGTAATACTTGACGGCAAATTAATTGTCTCAAAGGCACAACCGGAAAATTCTTCTGCCGGAATGGTTGTTACAGCGGTAAAACCGCTCATATCGATTGACTGTGCCTTCTGCGCACAGCCAAGACCTTCAATACTTTTTACACTTGCCGCATTTGCTGCACCGGAAAAATCAAATGCCCCCTCATATGCACTCAAATCTCCATATGTAAAATTAGTCTTGTCCTTCTGTGTTCCAGCCCCCTCATTATAAGCTGATAAAACTATATCAAATAGCGTTTTGTCTGTTATCAGATTGTATACCAGTGTCCCCGCACTGGCAGTTGCCGTTGTTTTCTCAATTGTCTCCTCTACAGATACAATATCCTCTTCCTCTGTATCCACCTCCGTAGATGTCTCCACATCACCTTCTGTGGTGGCTTCTGTTACTGCTTCCGTCACAGTCTCTGATGTCTCCTGTTGTGTAGAAGCCTCCTCTTCCTTTTGGATATCTGTTTCTGCTTCTGCTTCACTGACAGCCTCTGTGCTGTCCTCATCTGTCGTCACTTCTGCCTGTGTCTCCACCATGCCGGTATCTGCTTCTGCCGCCGATACGGTTCCGACATTGACAGAAGAGATTACAAGTACAGCAGCCAGTGTGAAACTAACTAATCTTGACTTCCTTCTTCTCATCACAAATTCTCTCCTCCTTCAAAAATCTGTTACCATTTCTCTTAGGTAAAAATACCATATCCCATAAGTTTTGTTCACATAGTATGATATCACAATTTTATCACTATTGTAAATCAAAATAATATTTGTCAAGTTGGTATTAACAAATCCGTATTTCACCGGAACAGTCTGGATAACATACCCTCAGGTTTTAACAAGACAAATTGACGCTTCGTCTGCTGTTCCTGTCTTATGGAATCTGCTTTTGCCTGTTTTATTCCACGTTCCACCGTAACCTTGAGTTCCGGCGGAGGCTCTATACTGTCGTAATATTTTTTCATTTCCTCTAATCTGTCATCCCCCATATTGCAGCTCTCCCTCCATCATCTCAATTCCCAGCTTTTTCAGGCTGCGGTATAACAGTGAATTTACTGTACTGACATTGGCATTTAAAATGACTGCTATTTCCTGTATCTTCTTGTTTTCAAGAAAATGCAGGATAACAACAATCCTTTCCCTTGCACTTAAAGCCTCCAGCATTCTTTCTATACTAATGTCCCGGTTCATATTCTCCTGTCCTCTCTCTCTGACATCAAATAATGCTTCAAGAGAAATTCCCCTCTGGTTTTTGTTTAAATACTCCATAACCATGTTAGCCAGAATCTGACAAAGCCATGTGTCAATATATCTCTCATTTTTTACCTTTGCTGCATCCCGGATTGCTTTATACGCACTTTCCCGGACAATATATACCGCGTCTGTTTCACTGCCTGTACAGACCATTGCAATGCGGTACATGGAATCATAGGATTCCATTACAGCCTCTTCTATCCTTTTTTGCATCCTTTCCCGATACATAATTCCACCTCCCTTATTTATCTTTCTATATATATTAGACGAATTATACAGGAAAAAAGTTTCAAAGTTGTTTCAAAAATTGATAATATTTTTAGATAAATTACTTTGGCTGTCCATATTGTCCAGGGCATATTCAATACATTGAATCACTACTTTGTTAAAAGACATATTATTCTCATCCGCAAGCTGCTGAACGGTAATGATTAAATCCTTTGGCAGACGCAAGGACTTATTTTCATATTCCGCAAATTCCTTTTTCAGTGTAAACATATATATCACCCCTTATCTTCTACCAATAATTGTAATATAAAAGATACTGGGGGGATATATTATAAATATAATACATTTGTAATATAAATTATGACACTCAAAAAAGGTCCACCGAACCATTTTCTCATATGCCTGGCAACAGAAAAACCCCAGAACATTTCCTTCCATCTGTTCTGAGGTCTCCTTTACACTGCCAGCTACACCAGCCGGCAAATTTCCTTCAATAAATGTATGGCATCCCAAAAGCCCTGCTTATATGCCATCTGCCCATACCGGGAGCTTCGTTTGTTGCATGCAGACAGAGCATTATCAACGATAAGCCACTGCTCCCGGCTTAATTTAATTTTTTCTATTTTCTCTATCTCCCTTCTGGCTTCCGCATTGATTTTCTGGTAATTCCTGTCTTCCTTAAGCCATTTCTCCAACGCCTCCTCTGACCTTGTTTCAAAAAACCAGTCTAATACGGACTTCTTTTTGTCTGCCGCATCTGCTGTCTTGTTCTGTTTTTGGGAAACCGTCTGCCCTTCCTGTTCTGTGTAATACTCCCATCCTGCATCAAGCACCTGGTACTCCAGTAGGGCATTTGTTCCAAAAGCAATTCTGTCATAAGTCTCACTTTCCTTTTTATCCGGGATAACCATACAAGCTGACAAAAACCTTTCCGGCTCCGTTATCTTTTGTAATTTTCTTAATTCATACATATTGTATTTCCTCTTCTTTACTGCTATCTGCAATTTCCTTTTCCCTGAGGGCTGATAAATACACCATTGCCATGGTCTTATTTTCTTCTGACAGATGGGAAAAAATAACGGAAATTCTCCTTCCGTCCTCTACGTCTTGATGGGTAAATGTGTTTGTCATGGTTGATACCGCCTCCTTATCACTTTGCAATCATATTATATCACAATAGAATCAAAAGTCAAGTACCTGCTGATTGCATTGTGATATTTTTTATGTTATGATTGATTTATAAAGCATAGTGAGGTAATAACGTGATAGGAAATAGAATTAAAATAATCAGAGAAAACGAAGAGCTTAATCAGAGGGAATTTGCTTCATCCATAAAAATAGGGCAATCCACTCTGGCTATGTTTGAAAACGGACAACGCGAACCAAAGCCCATTCATATTGAACAAATCTGTTCAAAATATAACATCAACGAAGAATGGCTGCGAACCGGCAAGGGAGAAATGCACCAGACCGTTGACATAAATTTTGAAAGCATCTGTGCCGATATCGGCGTTCACGACCCAAAAGCCAAAGAAGCAATACTGAAATACTATGAGCTTTCCCAGGATGACAAGGAGCTGTGGTGGCGGTATGTGGAGCGGTTTATGAAATAAAGCACAAAAAAGGCAGGTTGTGGCAGCCACTCATAAAACAGTATCAACCGACAAACTGAAACAGGGTAGCTGCCATACAGAGGCGAAGAAAGACGAGCAAGAAGCGATTGCTTTTTGCCCGTCTTTTTTCTTCCTATTACGCAATAGAAATGTCCTTTAGAGGTATAAAGGACTGCTGTTCTAGCTTAACACTTTACCACCTCACATATGCTCATTCACATATGTATTCACTCTGTTCTGGATACATTCTGCCGCCCGCTTCACGGTCACCTGTCCATTAAAATATGCCTGGGTTTCTTCATTTATTATTTGTACAATCTCACTGTTATCCTTTAACAACTGATTTGAGGATGCGATTAAAGCATTTAGCTTTTCTACATCACGATTATTCAAAGCATCTGCATATTCTTCTTTACCGGCAACATACACTGTCAACTCCGAATCTTCCTCCCCTGTTCCTTTCCAATTCTCAAAAAGCCTTGCAAGGGTATCCTTTCTCGTGGGAAATCCACACTCTTTATAGGCATATTCTGCCTCATCTGTCAAAAACATAGAAATAAACTCCCATGAAGCCTGTTTATTTTTTGATTTATTATAAATGCCAATAGGCAATACCAATGACATAAAATTTCCATTCCTATCATCCACAGGATACCCCTTTGCACTGATTTCTTCCCCATATACGCATTTATATGTTCTGTAATCATTGCCTGACATCATGTAAACCTCTGCCAGCAGTGTGTCACCCTTCCGCAGTTTATCAAAATAAGAAATTTCTGAGTTTCCTTCTACAGAGTAACTATTTACAAATTCCAATAGTTGGATAAATTCTTCAGTTTCAAAATTAACCGTGCCTTCTTCCCAGTTGATAAAATCATCCATCTGCATCTCACATGCCTGCCTTAACAAATCCTCTTTTAATGCTAAATTGACAATCTCTTTATTTTTATTCTTTTCCACAAATTTCTTATATTCTTCAAAATTCCATCCGGCTTCTTCCCCCACTTCCCCGGCTTTCCCCAGCATGGTGTGAATGGAGAAAACAGGCGACATCTGATATATTGCTCCATCCTGTGAAACAGCCTGAATGTAGGCATCCACATATTCATCCTTATTTATATACCCGCTTAAATCCTCCAGCATGCCCTTTGCAATATACTCATCTGCCGACATCCCCTGCAGGCTGATAATATCAAATTCCATTCCTGAGACAATGTCTAAATTTAATGCTCCATAGGGGTCTTCTTCACCTGCATAATCTTTTACCAGAATGTGATATTGTTCACTTTCCTTGTTAAAGGACAATACCTTTTCCCGCATACCGGAATCAATATTAACCCCAACCAGAACAATATCTTCTTTGTCTGCGTCATTGTCAGACAGAATTAATTTTTCAAAGGAAACTACATTGTCCTCCATATTGTGAAGGACTGTAAAAATACTGCCATCACTAAACTGTGCTGCCTTCCCTATCTCATTTCTGTCTATTCCAATATCCGTCCAGCTTAAAACCGGCTCTGCCAATTTCTTATCCCCAACAAATCCATATAAATAATTGTCATCATAGAAACAACACTCATAATCCATTCCTGGAAATACTCTTACACCGTTTCCATTTTCACAAACACTAATCTGCATTTGCTGTTCCAAATCACCGGTTTCTTTGTCCATGTAAGAAAGGGAAAAAATATCATTTACTGCCTGCCCCACAATAATATCATTTTTACTATTTTTACATATGCCAAATTCCATGGTTTCCAATTCAACTCTGTATGCCAAATCCCCTTTTATATCATATTTTTCAATACTATTATCTGTTGAACAAATATAGATGTCTTTTTTGTCATCTATAATAAAATCTGCCGGATAAAAATCATCTGCCAAATTAAGCGCTATTTCGCTACTTACCTTTCCGTTTTCATCCATTTCCAGAAGCCGGTATTTCATATGCATTTCCTCTAAAATCTGTACCATTAAAAAAATGTCATCCTCTGCTACACAATAAATGTCTATTATGCTTTCCTCCTGGGACTGCAAAGTAAATATCTCCTTTTCATTTTCTCCCTCTTTATCTATACGCATAAGCGTGTGCCCATCCATACTGTGGTAAATGTTATTTCCATAAACCTCAGCCACACAATCCTGGAATCCGTCTTCCATACTGTTTTGCGAAATATCAATTATTTCATAATAGTTATCCTTTTTGCTGTCTAAAATCTTTCTGCTGTTTTGATATTCTGAGGTATTGTTACATGCCGCCAAAAGTGAACAAAACAGACCTATCATTATTAATCTAAAATACATTTTCAGAGATTTCATTTCTTCCTCCCTCTTCAACCTCAATACTGTACTGTCATGCAAAACCTATTAAATCAAAATTATGTATAAGATACCGGCAATTAAATAAATCACACTATCTAACCTTGTTCCTGTTTTTTTATCCCCATATTTTCTATCATTATGAGTACGCTTCCCTTCTTTAAAGAGTAATACCATGGTAACACAAACAAAAAGTGCTGTAGCGGATATGTTAAAAAATCCATAAAACCATGCCGTATTCTTCTCGCCATATTTAATCGGATACCGGGGTGAAAAGACAATCTCATTAATTGGCAGTTCAAGTATCCCTGCTATGTTGATAATACAATGTATGAGTATCGGATAAAGTAACTGCCCTGTTTCAGCCATTATGAGGGAACAATAAATACTCATAGGCAAGATAAAAATCATTAGTTCATAATCATCATGGGACATTAAAAAACACGCTGTCGTCATCACCAGACGAAGAGGAAATGATACTCTGCTAAAATTACTTTGCATGATTTTTCTGAAAAACACCTCTTCCAATATAGGTGTTATAATTCCATAGCAAAGTATTAACGCCATCTTTTTAGTGAAATTGTAGTGCATATCCTCAAACATTACATTTTCAACTAAATCCAGATATTTTTCCGGAACATATCCCCACGCCGCATACAAAAAATTAAATATCGCATTCTGAAAAAAATAACACACAAGCACTACCAAAGCCGCCACTGTCAGATATCTTAAACAATCTTTAATGACAGGCTTATCATTTACCTGTTCTTCTTTTCCAGCGAAAAGTGTATATAATATAAAAACACTTCCATAGCAGACAACTACATTTAATATATTTAACAAAACCGTATTATAAAATGATATCTCTCCTAATGCCTGTTGAAAATATGAAACCGCATTTATTAATATTGCAGATAACGGAATTAATGCACATGCAATCCCTTTTTCTTTCGCATTTTTTATGATTTTATTCACTTTGTTCACCTATTTTATATAAGTATTCTAAAATATTTTCCTGCTCTCCGTAAAACGCCTCTTTGGAAACATTTGAAAAAGCCTTTTTCTTCACTACCCCATCACAGCTGTATTCCATTTCAGGTTTTAGATAATATACTATGGGATTTCCCATCTCTTCATTATTCAAGGTAACATCATGGGTTAATTCCTTTTCTCCATCCGGTGGAATAGTAAGATTTATTTTATCCTGAATCTCAATTCCCGTCTCCCCATAGGATATTACAATATTACTAATGTCTGCTTTTCCCGAATTTTGTATAATCAATTCAACATGATTAAATGTCGGCTGGATAGTAGAAATCCAATTCAGTCTGTTAGAGGCTGCCTCCACATATTCGTCCTGATTTTCAATATATTTTATTTCTATTCTTCCCAAATTTTCTTTCACTGTTCTGTCATTGCTATCCTTATATTGAATTGCCACAATATTGACATCTCTTTTTTCCGTCAAAGCAACATAAACTACATACTTGTTTATTTTTACCTTTTCCCCTGCAAAATTATAATCATTATCCTCTTGAACTACTTTTTCTTCCTGCACATTAACAGGGTATTCATTTCCCGAATCATCCAGCAGTCTAAAATTCTGACAATTCTCAAACATATATTTTGAATTCTCATTTCCCTTTGTCACCCGGAAAGCATCCAGACCCAGTTCCATTTCTTCCTCATTTTCAAATACATAATAGCTGTTTTGTGGAATAAAGTATGTTCCGCATTCCGGCATCCGTTCTCCCCCACTGTAATTGAAAAACACAATACCTGCTAATACGATTACTGCCAAGCACACAATTATAATATATATTCTTTTCTTCATAATCCTCTCTCCTATCCTCCCTTTATACAATGCACAAATATATTTTAATGCAAAACTATATTTGTGCATTGTTTTCCAAAAATCAATTTAGTAAAATTATTGATTAGAAATTGATGACCGTAGTGATAATCCACATGCCACGGCTATTTTACAGGTTGGATTTGCCTTTTGCGTAGAATATTTACAATTCTTATTTACAGCTGTTACATGCCAGGTGGGATTATATGTTCTCGTCTTTACTGTTACTGTATTTTTTCTGTTGGCAAATTCTACCCCTAAATGCGGATATCTTCTCTTTTTCTGGTTATTTTTCATACTTTGGGAAGAGGACATTGTCTTCTGCATCCCTCCAGAGAATCCAAGTGAAGCCTTTGCCACATCTGACCCAATATTACCTCCCACATTAAGGCTCTGGGAAACTGTTTTTGAAAAAGATATCGTCTGCGTTGCTCCCGGTTCTAAGTAGAAACCGGTATGAAAATAAGTCGTATAACGCCCAGTTGTCGTATATGCCGGATATGTATAGTATTTTGACTTATGACCACATGTGCCCTTCCAGCATTTGGTTACACCTACATTATTAAGATATACTGCACTGTCTGAATCGGTTTTATCAACCTGTTCAAATAAAATAACACTGCACAAACTAAACAGCAGCATTAATGAAAAAACTCCCATTTTTCTTTTCATGTTATTCTCTTCTCCTTTTTATTTTTCTTCTATCAATATCTATACTTTACCCATCTGCAATTATTTATTTCCTGCACCCCTCCCCATTTAATTATTTCGTACGATGTTAATATATTAACATATAGGATTACATACGTCAATTAATAATAATTCAAATTTTAACCAGTGTACTAATTTTATGTTATTTTTCATTCTATAAATCGATAAACATTACCAAACAAATTTTTCATTATCTATACCATAAGAGATTAAAACAATAACCATATTCCGTCCTCTTTTTAAAATCAAATGCAAAAAGGCAGGTCACCTTATCTAAGATAAGATTTCCTGCCTTTTAAAATCTTTTATTAAATTGTCTCTGTTTATATTGACTGCTATTCCCCGCCAGCCTCTGCTTATTTTAATTCTGGCCAGTAATCCTTATTTACCTCAATCAGGTCATCCAGAATCAATTTCGCAACTCTCGCACTTGGCACGGTCTTAGAAAGGGTGAGTGCCTGCCACATCTTCTGGTAGCTGCCCTCAATCCACGCCTCTACGCAAAGCTTTTCTACACTTACCTGCTGCTCCATAAGTCCTTTCTGGAACTGTGGAATGGAGCCCTGGCAGATTTTCTCGTATCCGTTGCTGCCAACGATACAAGGAATCTCAACCATTGCTGTGCGGTCAAAGTTCTCCACTGCACCCTCGTTTGGTACAATCAATAAGAACCGCTCTCTGGTATTCTTTGCGATGGCGCAGGCAAGGTCTACAATGTAAGATGCGTGTACATCTGCCTCAAAACCGCCGTCCTTTGCCGTACCGCTCTCAATAATCTTTCGGCATGCACCAAATACCTGTTTTTCCCGTCCGTCCATAACCTCATTTGCACGGGTATATTCCGGGTTGGAGTGCTCTACCACATAGTCCGGATATAAATAATATTTTAAATAGGTATTCGGAATGGTTTCCGGGTCTAATGCATATACATCCTTTGCCTTTGTAAAGGTCTCTCTCCAGCTTGCATCCACATGCTGGTTTGTCTCGGAAATGGCATCTGCAAATCCATTTTCCTTTACATGGGCACGAATCTTAGGCATTAAATCATTGCCATCCTTGTCATAAATCTTTGACCACCAGCCAAAATGATTCAGTCCGTAGTAGGAAACCACCATCTCTTTTCTGGAAGCCACACCACACATAGATGCCATCTTCTCCTCCAAGTCAATCGGCATATCACAGATATTTAAAATCTTGGAGTTTGGACGAAGTCTTCTGGTTGCCTCTGCCACAATGGCTGCCGGATTGGAGTAATTTAACATCCATGCATTTGGTGAATACTTCTCCATATAGTCAAGAATTTCAATGACTCCGCCAATGGAACGCATACCATATGCCAATCCTCCTGGTCCACAGGTCTCCTGACCAACTACGCCATACTTAAGAGGAATCTTTTCATCCAGCTCACGCATTGCATATTTTCCAACACGGATATGCGCCAGCACAAAATCAATATCGGTAAATGCGGTCTCCGGGTCAGTGGTGTAAGAAAACTCAATTTCCGGTGCATTTTCTCTTAAATAGATTTCACATGCTTTTGCCACAATCTCCTGTCTCTCTGCATCATTGTCATAGAATTTAATCTGGCGGATTGGGAAACGGTCCTGATGGTCTAACAACATTAAAACGATACCCGGTGTAAATGTACTTCCTCCGCCTGCTACTGTAATTGAATATTTTTCCATAATAATCCTTCCTTTCTTTTATTTAAATACTAATCTACTGCACTTCTATACAGGCATCTTTAAGAGCTGCCTTACCTGGTATTGCAATAACCTTGTCAAACTGGTCTGCATTGGTTACCAGCACCGCAATGGTTGTGTCATATCCCTTTTCTACAAGCTTTGCCTTATCAAAGGTTACTAATTTATCACCCTTCTTTACCTTATCCCCTGCCTTCACATGGGCAGTAAAGCCTTCACCATTCAACTCAACCGTATCAATACCGATATGAATCAGGATTTCCACGCCATCCTTTGTCACAAGACCGACTGCATGTTTGGTATCAAATACCATGGCAATTTCGGCATCCTCCGGTGCATACACCGTATCTGCCTCCGGAACCACTGCTGCTCCTGGTCCCATACTGCCGGAAGCAAATCCCTCATCCTTCATCTCTTCTAACGGAATCACTTCTCCTTCTGCCGGACAGCCGATACGGATTCTTGCAGTACCCGCTGCATTTCCTCCCTTTGCCAAAAGCGCCTCAAACTCATCTCTTACGTTGGCAACATCCATTCCCACAATTACCTGAATGGCATTTCCATTGGTTACTAATCCATGTGCTCCCGCTGCCTTAAATGCGGACACATCCTGTACCAGGGAGACATCTGCCACGGTAAGCCGGAGTCTTGTGGCACAGTTTGTTACATCCTTAATGTTCTCCGGTCCGCCTAATGCATCCAGGAAATCGGAGGCTCTCTGGAAATATACATTTCCTCCCTTTGCGCCGCCCTTCTTTTCCTTGTAGTCTGCCTTCGAGAAGAATTTAACCTCTTCATCATCCTCACGGCCCGGTGTCTTGATATCAAATTTCAAAATTACCGTCTTGAATACGAAGTAGTATACTGCAATAAATACAAGACCAACAATAATCTGCTTTACATAGGTTCCGCCATATGCATGCCCTAATGGTATCCAGTTAATAGCGGCAAACTCAATCAGACCGCCTGAAAAGTTACCCACAACACCCACCATGTAGGTTACCATATCCATGATACCTGCCAGTACAGAGTGAAGTAAAAATAACGGAGGACAGATGAATAAGAAGGTAAATTCCAACGGCTCTGTCACGCCTGCCACAACTGCGGTAAGGGTAATCGGAATCAAAAGTCCTGCCACCTGTTTCTTACGCTCCTTCTTTGCTGTTGCATAAAAGGCTAATGCGATACCAATGGAACCAAAAATCTTCTCCATTCCATACAGGGCAAATCCTCCCTGTGGAAACAGTTCCTTAAGCGGAGCACCGGAGGAGGCAAACTCTCCTAAATGCTGTGTCCAGTATGCCACGATACCACCATTTACTGCCACATTGTCATAGAGGAATGGCGAGTAAATAAAGTGGTGAAGACCTGCCGGAATCAGAATACGGTTTAAGAAGGAATAGATTCCAACTCCTGCTGCTCCTGAGCCTGCCAAAAAGGTCTGTAAGGAGCCAATTGCCAGCTGAACCTTAGGCCAGATTAAAGCTGCCAAAAACGCTGCCGGAATCATTACAAAGAAACCGATAATGTATACAAAGGTGGAGCCCTTGAATATTCCTAAAAACTCCGGCAGCTGTGTGTCAAAAAATTTGTTATGTATCCACACCACAATCGCTGCAATGATAATGGCACCAATCATTCCCATATCCAGTGTCTTAATTCCTGCCACGCTGGCAAGACCGCTTGTGTTACCTACCTCCTGGGTAAAATCAACACCAAAGGATGGTCCCCACAGGGAAAGAATTGTGCTTAAAAAATAGTTAAAGGTTAAATAAATTACCAGCGCCTCCAGACAGGCTCTTGCATTCTGCTTCTTCGCAAGTCCGATTGGAAGACCGATTACAAATACCAGCGGCATGTTACGGAATACTGTCCATGAACCTTCGCTTATCATATACCAGATTTTGTACCACATGCCATCTGGATTTGCCAGCTCTCCCAAAATCTGTTCGTTCATACACAGAGTGGAGATACCTGCCATAATACCAGCGAAAGCAAAGAGCAGAACCGGTGTAAACATGGCACCTCCAAATCGTTGGATTTTTTGCATCATAGCGAATCCCTCCTAATAAGATAGTTTCGTTTTTTTGTGTACCCTCGTCATTAATTTCCAGTACATTTCTCAAACACATTTCCGGCCAGATGTTTGTTTTGATAGGTTAATCATATTCAGAAAACCCTTTAAAGTCAACACTTCTAGGCGCTTCTGTGCCTTTTTCAGGCTCTTAGTTTTGTTTCACGCCAGCCTGTGAAATTTCACAGGTTTTATCCGCTTTTTGCACAAAAAAATACCATCCTGTATGGATGGTATTGTGCATTTTTTTGGTCAGCCTTTTGTTCTTCACATGGCCGCTCTCTTTTCCTGGTATATCAGATATTTAATCAGCAGCAGCTCCACTGCCATAAAAAACAGGGTCGTAGTCTCATAATTTTCAATGTAGGTGGTGGCAATATTAGAGGTATTAATATAGATGCTCTCTGTGCTCATCTGCGCCAGAGTGTTATTCTTAAGCTTTGTCATGGAGATAATCGGAATCCCTTTCAGATTCAGAACCTTTGCAAAGCTTGTAACATGATTGGATTCCCCTGTCAGGGATACGATGATGACCAAATCCCCTTCCTGCAATATATCTGCGATTAAAGCCTGCTCTGCCTGCATTCCCTCAATCTGGTACATGCATATCTTTGCCGACAGAAACGTACGCTTGAACTCCTTCGCCACAAAAGACTGTACAGCACCGGAGCCATAGACAAAAACCCTCTTTGCTTCATATATCAGCTTACAGATATCGGAATAATCTGCCTTCTCCATTTCATCGATTTTCTTCCGGTAATCATCACAGACCATCTTAATGGTATCCTTATCTGCCTTCGGACGCACATTTCCCTGCTCCATCTTCAGATGAATCTTCAACTCCGAAAAGCCATCCATGGAAAGCTTTTTTGCAAAGCGCAGAATTGTGGTTCTTGATACATTACAGTTCTTTGCCAGCTCTTCAATGGTACAATGACAGCACTCCTGCCGGTGCCCATCTATATAATTCCATATATAGATATCATTTTCATTTAATTTACCATAATTCATTTTCACCAAGTCTGCAATCGCCATACCAGATTCCCCCTGCTATTTTTGAACCATTTTAACATAACCCATAAAAAGCCGCAATAAAATTACCGTTTTCTCCCTTCTCTAAAAACCGGATTCCCATATAAATTTCCATCTTGTTACACCGAAAAAATACTATACAATTTGTAAAATTCTGTTACAATATAAAGCATAATATAAAATAGCAAAGGATATCAGCCTATGGAAAAAAAGAAAACAATGAAACAAAAAATTGTATCCTATGTGATGCGTGTATCCATTCTTTTGGGAGTTGTGCTGACCATCATAATGATTGTTAACAGCTTTGTATCAACAAGCTCAATCCTGTCAGATAACCTACAGATGATGGCAAAGACTTCGTCCCAGAACGTAAGCTCCAATCTTCATTTACTGACAGACCGCATGGCAAATCTGGCATTGGAGAAGGCTCTGCTGGATGAATCAGCAGACATTCAGGAAAAACAGGAGGTTTTAGATGAGCGAAAAACCCGGATTGAGTTTGTCTGGCTTGCCGTCTATGATTTGGACGGACAGAAATTATATGGAGATGACATTGCTCCGGCTTCCATTGCAGACGAGAAGTATTATACATACCTGACAAAAACCAGTAACATTTCCATTGGCGAGCCTTATTATGCCGACAACATTTGGCAGCTGTCTGTGGGCATTCCGCTGAATAATGATGAGGGCAGCTTTGCCTATCTGATTGGCAGTTACAAATACGATTTATTAAACGATGTCTTAAGCAATATCAATATCGGTGTAAGAGGCTCCGCTTATATTATTAATGAAGAGGGAACCATTATTGCAGATAACGATATGGAAAGCATGGAAAAACAGCAGAATGTATATGACCTCTATGGTTCTAAGAAAAATGACGCCATCTTTGATGCCATGACCAGTTATCAGACCGGCTCCGAGCTCATGAATCTTGACCACACAAAGCATTATGTGGCATATTCACCGGTTGCGGGCACAAACTGGACTCTGATTATTGCCGCTCCCCGGGGCGACTTTATGAAAACCTTGTTTGTCTCCATCATAATCTGCGTCCTCTTAGCATCTGCAATGCTGATTGCCGCAAGATTTACCGTTGCACAGGCAGCAGGAAAGATATCAGACTCTCTTTCCCTGTCTACGGAAAGACTTACCTCCCTATCGGAAGGTAACCTGAAGGATGCGGTTATTCTTGCACAAACTGAGGATGAGGCTGCGATTTTGACAGAAGCCCTTTCAAAAACCATTAACAACATCGACTCCTACATAGACAATTTAAAAACCTCTCTCGGTTACTTATCCGCGGGCGATTATTCCCAGGAGGTTCCGGATACCTTTATTGGTGACTTTGCCGCCATCCGGGATGCCCTGACCAACATTACTACATCACTGAACCAGACCATGTACCAGATTAACAAGGCCTCTGACGCTGTTAACCAGAATTCCTCTGAGGTTTCCGGATATGCCAAGAGGCTCTATGATGGCTCAAGGGAACAGTCCGTTGCATTAGACCGGTTAAATGAAAGCATCCGGGTTATCACGGAAAAAATACAGCGGATTAACGAGAGCGCACGACAGGTCAAGATATGCACAGAAGGTGCTGAAGATAAGGTTTCACAGGGTAAACAGCAGATGGATTCCATGCTGGGAACCATGAACAACATTTATTCCAACATGCAGGAAATCATGAAAATCAGCCAGCTGATTGATGACATTTCCTCCCAGACAAGTCTGCTGGCACTGAATGCCTCCATAGAGGCTGCCAGAGCCGGAGAAAGTGGAAAAGGCTTTGCCGTTGTAGCCCAGCAGATTGGTGTCCTTGCAGACCAGACAGCCGATGCGCTAAAACAAACTGGAGATATCATTTTACAGGCAAATGTTTCCATTGAGGAGGGGCTTACCACAGCTAAGGCAACAGCCGAATCCTTCCAGGAAATCAACAAGGCAACAGAGGAATTTAAAGGTATCTCCAACCAGATTGAACAGGTTGCCACAGAGCAGCAGAATGCCGTGGGAATGGTCTCTAAGGAGATTACCACTGTTTTAGATATTGCCACCACCAACCAGGAGCTGGCTGCCGAGACAGACAAGACTGCCGCCCGGTCGCTTCTGCAGTCACAGGAATTAGAACAGGTTGTCGCTTCTGTAAAGTTAAAGGAGGAATTATAATATGAAGAAAAAACAGTTATGTCTTTTATTTCTTACCTCATTGCTTTTTATGGTATTGACGGGCTGCAGCGTTGGCGGCAAAATGAAGGATGGCTACTATACTGCTGAGATGTCCGACTTCTCATTCGGCTGGAAAGAATATGTCTGCATTCTTGTAAAAAACGACAAGATTGTTTCCGCAGAATTTAATGCAAAGAGTGAGAGCGGCTTTATCAAGGCATGGGATAATGAATATATGCGGAATATGGGAACCGTTTCCGGAACCTATCCAAACAAGTACACAAGAGAATATGTCCAGCAGCTGATAGAGGAACAGAAGGACATTGAAGTGGATATGGTTACCGGCGCAACCAGCTCCGGCAATAATTTTGAAAAACTGGCTGCTGCGGTAATTGAACAGGCAAAAAAAGGGGATTCCACTACCGTTGTTGTAGAATCTGAGGAAGAATAATATTACTTTAATCATGGGAGGAATTTATAATGGAATATTTATGGAGCGACAGAAAGAGAACACTGTTTGGCTTACCACTGTCTTTTACCAAATATATGCTGTCAGAAGAACGGTTATTTATTGAACAGGGCTTTCTCAACAAGAAGGAAGATGAGGTCCGGTTATACCGGATTATGGATGTATCCCTGACCAGAAGCTTCGGACAGAGAATCTTCGGAGTCGGAACCATCCACTGCTGTTCTGCTGATAAATCAATGGGAGATTTTGATATTGTCAGTGTGAAAAATCCAAAGGATGTAAAAGAACAGCTGTCCCAGCAGATTGAGGCACAAAGAGATGCCAAACGCGTTACCAACCGGGAATACATGGAAGATGCCCATTATGATTTAGAAGAGATGGATTGACTTTCCAGAAATTCGGGGAGTATTACTCCCCGATTACATTTACCTGACACATTTTCATTGTCTCTAAAGCCGCCTTATGGGTCTCCGGTGTAACGCCTGCACAGCAGGACGCATCTACCGTTACATTGATTTCCGGATAGGTGGCTTTAATAATCAAGGCGTTGGATACCACACAGATATCGGTGCACAACCCGACTATTTCCACCTCTTCCAAATTATAATGCTTCCAGTCCATATAGCCAAAGCTTGGTTTGTCAATATAAACCGCATCCGCTATCTCTAAACCATCTGCTATTCTCCAGCCCTCTGTTCCGGCAATACAGTGTTCCACCGGCAGATGCTTTCCCTCATTTGTATTCAAATAATCCTTTGTGTGTGTATCTCTTGTAAAAATAATTTCCCCATGGTTTTCCTGGTAACTCTTAATCTTATCCTTTACCTTTCCAACAATCGCCTGCGCTTCCTGGGTGCCTAAAGAACCATCAATAAAATCATTCTGCATATCTACCACAATCAGGGTTTTCTTCATAACCATCCGCTCCTTTTTATCTAAGCTAAATATATTTCATACTATACCACAGATTTTCCGGTTCTGTCAGATTTTTTTGCATTTTTATAAAACGATAATTTTTTATCGTTTTTCAATAAATTTATATTGACTTTCGACATTTCCTGTATTATGATATGGAAAAACAAGTCAAATAAACAAACGGAGGATACTTATATGCATACAAATTTTCTAAGTAAATTTACCAAATTCTTTTTGGACTTTATGTTTTACTGCGGAATACTGGTGACCTTAACCATACCCATTTCCTTTAAATACCTGGGCACCTGCTATCCCAATATTCAGAACAACTATATTGTCATGTGCATTATTTTCATACTCTGCGGCTTACTTGCCCTCTGGATTATCTATTACCTGCGCAGAATATTCCGAACCGTAATTGCGGAGGACTGTTTTGTGGAAGAAAATGTTACTGCATTGAAAAGAATGGGCATCTCCAGCTTTGGTATCAGTCTTGTAACACTAATCCGCCTTTTCTTTGTAATAACACCTGCAACACTGATTATTATACTTGTATTTTTCATTGCCGGATTGTTCAGTCTCGTGCTGGCACAGGTGTTTGCCCAGGCAGTATCCTATAAACAGGAAAATGATTTTACCATTTGATTAACATGGATAGACAATACAGGCATTCAACCTTTATTCCAGAATTGAGAGGTGATAAATATTATGAAAATTATTGTGAATTTAGATATTATGATGGCAAAACGGAAAATGGGACTGACAGAGCTGTCTGAAAAGGTGGATATCACCATGGCAAACCTTTCTATCTTAAAAAATAATAAAGCAAAAGCCATACGTTTTTCCACTCTGGCTGCCATCTGCAAAGCATTAGACTGCCAGCCCGGAGACATTTTAGAATTTGAAGAGGAGGAGGAAAACAATGAATAATTTTTCTTTTTTATGGAAGCTGTGCCTTGCCTATGGCATCTGCTATCTGTTATTTGCCTACCAAAACCCAGACGGTATTGGAAGCGGTATCTTTGCCGCTATCAGCGCCATCTTTCTTCTGGTCATTGCCAGACGGTTAAAGAATCAGCCGGCAGAGGAAGGTAATAACCTTTGCATTACCATTTCCGCTGAAAGCATATTTTATTTTGCCGCAGCGGTATTGATTTCCTTTGGCAACTGCCTGACAGACAACGCTTTCTTTTTATTTTTCAATCACGTAGGAAGCTTTTTATTGTTTTCCATTGCCTGCATAAAATTGTTTTACAATGATAAGAAATGGGATTTTGGTAAATACACTGCTATTTTGTTTTCCTATTGGATTCAGGTATTAAAAGCCATACCTGTTCCCTTTCAGGACTGGAGCGGTCACCACAAAAAGAACAGTAAAAAAATATCTTCCACAACACGTTATATCATCATCGGTATTGCAGCCGGAATCCCTATTTTATTTATAACTACCCTTCTTTTAGCCAGCGCAGACCAAGTATTTTCCGATATGCTGGAACATATTTTTAACTTTGACTCTATGTACAAATGGCTGACAGAAAATCTTCCGGAACATATAATTTTGCTGCCCTGTGGCTTTATCGTATACACGCTGCTTCTCTATTTAGTCATGGGTGCCCTGTGCCGGGGCGGGCTGAAAGAAGAAGTAAAAGAGCCTGCCCGATTTGGCACTCCCATTGCTGTCACTGTTTTCGTTATGATTGACATTGTCTACGTTATATTTTCCGGCATCCAGTTTTTATTCCTGTTCGCCGGTGTGCCAATTGCCCAGCATGAATATGCCGAGTATGCCAGAGAAGGATTTTTTGAACTGTTATTTGTGGCGCTTATTAACTTTTTCCTTGTACTGTTCTGCAATAAACACTTTGCAAAGAACACAATCCTCAAGGTAGTAATGACGATTACCTGCCTTTGTACCTTTGTTATGATTGCCTCCTCCGCATACCGGATGCAGATGTATATCCATGCTTATCATCTGACCTTTCTCCGGTTGTTTGTACTGTGGTTTTTGCTTCTCCTCTTCTCCTTTATGGTGGGAAGTACCATTTCCATTTACAAAGAAAACTGGAACAGCTTCCGCTACTGTCTGTTTGTGCTGACCTGCTTTTATACTATATTTGCACTGTCTAATGCAGATGGGCTCATTGCCAGATACAATGTGGCACAGTTTGAAAAGGCCTTTACGAATGGTACAGCAAACTATCTGAGTGATTACCTGCCCTACGGTTACCGGTATTCAAAGGCTTATGCACAGGCGCTGTCTGATTTAGAGGAGAAATATAAATTTTTTCTTACAGAAAACGACCGCCAGCTTATTAACAACTATTTATCCGTTGATAAACATTTTTATGAATATGATTACGATATCTCCGATGAAACTTTTAACGACTATACCCTGCAAAAGAATGCTGAAATTTATGACGAAAGCTTAGAAAAATCCCTTTTCTCCTGGAAGCATTTTAACTTTATTGAATATACATGCTACCGGAAATGCAAACAGATATCTAATTAGTGGGTATCGTATAATCCATTATTACAAAAATACACAAATTTATTCATCCAATTTAACCGGACTCCGAATAAATTTGTGTATTTTTTTCACCTATTTTAACTGATATTCCTGAATCTGTCCCTCCAGATTCTCCACCATTGCCAGCAATTCTTCACTAACCGCAGCGCTCTCCTCTGAGGATGCGGCATTGTTGGAAACCACGTTTTCAATGTTTTCAATACCATTCACAATAACCTTCATGTTTCCTTCTTCCTTAGAGCATACCCTGGAAATGTCCCCCACAAGCCGGGTTGTCTCCGTGGTGGAATTTACAATTTTCTTTAGAATACCAGCAGTTTCGTCTGCCAGCGTTCCTCCGGTATTCACTGCCTGAATTGTCTTATTAATCAGTTCATTTGTTGTGTCCACCGCATCACCACATTCCTCTGCCAGCTTACCAATCTCATCTGCAACAACTGCAAAGCCTTTTCCCTGTTCTCCTGCCCGCGCTGCCTCAATGGATGCATTTAATGATAACAGCTTCGTCTGCTCGGATATGGAATTGATAACCTGTATGATATTGGAAATGTCATCTGCCTGCTTTTTGATAATTTCCATGGCATCTAACAGATGAATCATCTGGTTATTGCCCTCCTCCACAACAGCCATGGACTCATTTGCCAGTACCGCCACCTTTTCCGCCTTTTCCGCATTCTCCACAATATCATCTGTCACCTGGCTAATATGGTTAAACAAATCCTGGATTTCATGGCTCTGCGTAGATGCACCCTCCGCTAAGGAAGAGGCTGTTTCCGCCATATTTTTTGCTCCCGTGCGGATGACATCCATGGATTCCAGAACTCCACCCAATAACGAATTCATTGCGCCAATAATCTTCTCAATGGATTCCTTTATCGGAAGGAAATCGCCCACATAATCAATATCCACTGACATTGCCATATTTTTATCTGACATCTGTGTCAATATCTCGGAAATATTGGTAATATACTTCTTCAACTCAACAATGGTCGCCGTTGTATTATCTACAATTGTGCCGAACTCATCTCTTTCGGTATAAGAAATCACCGTATCCAGATTTCCCTGTGATAAGTCCTGAATAGAGCCACTGATATCATCCAGCGGAACCTTAATCTTGTTGATAACCGCCATGGCCATTTTGTTGAGAACAATGTCCACCATAACAATAATAACAATGACAAGTACTCCAAAGGCAAGACCTGCAACGGGAATCCATTCCTTTGAATTGTCCCCTGCTTCTCTATATACATTCCGAAGCAGAAAGGACATTCTGATAATAATGGTAGAACATAAAATCATTAATACTCCCATAATTACACCAATGGTAACAAACCTCCTATGCAGGAACCATTCCAGTGAACTTTTCTTTTCAACCGCAGACCTCTGTAAATCCATAATTGCCCTCCTAATAAAATAAAAACTTTGATACACAAATTCCTGTTTACAAGCTGCAAAATACTCTTTCCTTAGAAATTCTTTGTCACGCCAAGGTCAACCTTTTCTCCGTTGATATTCCAGTTCTTCGTATAACCTGAAGCCTCATTATACACAATGGCTGTTGCAAGTACATCCCCCAAAATTGCCTCTTCGTTACGTTTCATGATATCCGCAACCTTATCGTTGCCTGCAACAGAAATAGTAATCTTATCCATCACCTCAAAGCCGGCTTCCTTACGCATGGTCTGTACCTTGGAAATAATCTCCCGGACAAAGCCTTCCTCAAGAAGCTCCTCTGTTAAGTTGGTATCAAGCACCACCGTAACCACTGCATCTGCCTGGGTTTCAAAGCCTTCTGTCTGTGCAATGTCAATCAGCAGGTCTTCCTCTGCCAAAGATACCTCCACACCATTGGCATCAAACTTCAATGCTCCCTCTGTCTTTAAGGTATTCATCGCTTCATTACCGTCTACATTAGAAAGATACTCACGGATTGCATTTAACTGTTTGCCGTACTTCGGTCCAACGGTCTTTAACTGCGGCTTGAAGCTGTAGGAGCTAAACTCAGATACATCATCCTTGAATTCCACAGACTTCACATTCAGCTCATCCTCGATGATTTCCTTGTAGAAATCTGAAAGCTCTTTGTCTGCCTTCACATACATATTGCCAATCGGCTGTCTGTTCTTGATATTGGCACTGTTTCTTGCAGCACGTCCTAAAACAACAATCTTAAGAACCTCATCCATGTCTGCCTCAAGCTCTTTGTCTACCATCTTCTCGTCAACCTCCGGGAAGTCACACAGATGAATACTCTTTGGAGCCGTCTTATCTACACTCATGACAAGATTCTGGTAAATATCCTCTGTCATAAACGGAATCATCGGCGCTGCCACCTTACAGATTGTAACCAGAGCTGTATATAGTGTCATGTAAGCATTAATCTTATCCTGCTCCATTCCCTTTGCCCAGAAACGCTCACGGGAACGTCTTACATACCAGTTACTCATATCATCCACGAACTCGCTCATGGCTCTTGCAGCCTCCGGAATTCTATAATTGCCTAAATTATCATCCACTGCCTTGACAACTGTGTTCAGTTTAGAAAGCAGCCATTTATCCATAACAGGCAGCTTATCATATTCCAAGCTGTACTTGGTCGGGTCAAAGTTATCGATATTCGCATACAGTACATAGAATGCATAAGTATTCCACAATGTACCCATAAATTTACGCTGTCCTTCCACTACAGCATCCTCATGGAAACGGTTCGGCAGCCACGGAGCCGAATTCGTATAGAAATACCATCTGATGGCATCCGCACCATACTGGTTCAATGCCTCCATTGGGTCTACTGCGTTACCCTTTGACTTACTCATCTTCTGTCCGTCCTTATCCTGGACATGCCCTAAAACAATGACATTCTTATAAGGCGCCTCATTGAAAATCAGGGTTGAAATTGCCATCAGGGAGTAGAACCATCCTCTTGTCTGGTCAACTGCCTCGGAAATGAAGTCAGCAGGGAAATTCTCCTTGAATATATCTTCATTTTCAAATGGATAATGCCACTGTGCAAATGGCATGGCTCCGGAATCAAACCAGCAGTCAATTACCTCCGGTACGCGGTGCATTTCTTTTCCACAATCCGGACACTTAATCGTAACTGCATCAATGTATGGACGGTGTAATTCAATATCCTCCGGACAGTTATCACTCATTTCCTTTAACTCTGCGATAGAACCAATGGCATGACGCTTGCCACACTCACATTCCCAGATATTAAGCGGCGTTCCCCAATAGCGGTTACGGGAAATACCCCAATCCTGAACATTCTTCAGCCAGTCGCCAAAACGACCCTTGCCGATGGATTCCGGAATCCAGTTAACCTTATTGTTATTTGCAATCAAATCCTCACGGACAGCCGTCATTTTTACAAACCATGTATCTCTTGCATAGTAAATAAGCGGAGTATCACATCTCCAGCAGAACGGATAGTCGTGCTCAAACTTTGGAGCGTCAAACAGCAAGCCTCTGTTGTCCAAATCAACCAGTACCTTCGGGTCGGCATCCTTTACAAATAAACCGGCAAACGGAGTCTCCTCTGTTAAATTACCCTTGCCATCTACAAACTGGACAAATGGAAGATCATACTTTCTTCCCACCTGTGCATCGTCCTCACCAAATGCAGGTGCGATATGAACGATACCGGTACCGTCTGTCATGGTTACATAGGAATCGCAGGTAATAAAATGGCCCTTCTTTTTCTGTTTGTCAGCCACCTCTGCAGCACATGCGTATAAAGGCTCGTATTCCTTATGCTCCAAATCCGTTCCGACATAAGTCTCTAACACCTCATAAGCCGGTGTTCCCTCCTCTGCATTTGCCAGCTTGCCAAGCACATTGTCAAGCAGAGCCTCTGCCATATAATAGGTATAACCGTCTGCTGCCTTTACCTTACAGTAGGTCTCATCCGGATTCACGCAGAGTGCTACGTTGGAAGGCAGTGTCCAAGGTGTGGTTGTCCATGCAAGGAAATAGGCATCCTCACCAATCACCTTAAAACGTACCACTGCGGAACGCTCTTTCACTAACTTGTAGCCCTGTGCCACCTCATGGCTTGATAACGGAGTCCCACAACGCGGGCAGTAAGGTACAATCTTGAAGCCCTTATATAATAAATCCTTATCCCAGATTTTCTTTAATGCCCACCATTCCGACTCAATAAAATCATTATGATAGGTTACATATGGGTCATCCATATCTGCCCAGAAGCCAACCTTGCCGGAGAACTCCTCCCACATTCCTTTGTACTTCCAAACAGACTCTTTACATTTTGTGATAAACGGGTCAAGACCATATTCCTCAATCTGTTCCTTGCCGTCGATACCTAAAAGCTTCTCTACCTCTAACTCTACCGGAAGTCCGTGGGTATCCCAGCCAGCCTTACGGATAATCTTGTGTCCCTTCATGGTCTGGTATCTTGGAATCATATCCTTGATTACACGGGTTAAAACATGTCCGATATGCGGTTTACCATTTGCAGTTGGTGGACCGTCATAGAAGGTATATACCGGCTTGCCTTCCTTCTCTTCAATGGACTGCTCAAAAATCTTGTTCTCTTTCCAGAAGTCGAGAGTCTTTTGTTCACGCTCTACAAAGTTTAAATTTGTCGATACTTTTTCGTACATTTTCTGAATCCCTTTCTTTAAAATATAAAAGCCCTTTCCTCCTGTATCAGGACGAAAAGGGCTTGTCATTCGCTATACCACCTAATACACTGTACTCTGCGTTACCAGAAAAATTTTGCAAAATGTTATCTTTCCTTATACGCTTTCATACATGGTTTCTGTAACGGGAAACAACCGTTGAAGCCTACTGGAACTAAGAAAAATCCGGCTGCCGGATATCTGTGGCTCTTAATCCGTTCAGTTCACAACTCAGGAGTGATATTCCCACTCTTCCTACTCCCGCCTGACTTCCACCATCACAGGCTCGCTTGTCCCGAAGCTCTTTTACACGTCCGCAGAACTGTTTCAGAAAAAAGGTACTGTCTCCTTCATCGTCTTTTCATTGCTATGTATTTTTTATATCATTTCATGAATCATTTGTCAACAGAAGCGTCCTGTTTATCATCCGTTTTCCCCTCGCATGAACCAGCCAAAAAGGGCTCCTTTTTCATCACCTCTGATATTCTTTTGAACTGTCCTGTTACATAACCATAATTTTCAGGATTATGAGGAAGCGTACAGTGTGTACAATCCTTTATACCATTTTCCAAAAAAACCGGATTCCCGCCGCACTTATCACCTAACACATAAAGCGGGCAATAACAGAACAGACAGTTAAACTGCTCTTCCTGGATTCCCTGATGACAGGGAAAATATTCACATTCCTTATTCTGAAAAAAAGAATAATGTTTTCCTTTCCAATGTGGTTCCTGCACTCTTTTTCCTCCTTCTTACCTGAAAATCAAATTCCCCGCTTATTGATGTTATAATATTTTACACGAAAGCACAACATATTTAAAAAGGCTTTCCCGCCTTTTTAAGCCTGTTTTAATCATATTATATTGAAAAACTGTCCGTTTTCTTATAATATAATAAAAAACAAAAGAAGGAGAATTCACAAATGAAAAAATTTTTAGAAGAGTTTAAGGCTTTTGCACTCAAGGGTAACGTTATGGATATGGCAGTCGGTGTCATCATCGGCGGCGCTTTTTCCGGTATTGTTACCTCGTTGACTGACAATTTTATCAACCCGCTTCTTGTATTTCTCACCGGTGGAACCGGATATCATCTTTACAGCTGGGCACAAATCTCTGCCTATGGCTCTGCATTTTTATCCTCAGTGGTAAATTTCATCATTATGGCTTTTATCCTGTTCTGCTTAATGAAAACCATTAACAAGGCTTTGTCTCTCGGCAAAAAACCGGCAGAGGAAGCACCTGCCACCAAAATCTGTCCATTCTGCAAGAGCGAGATTCCTGTTGATGCCACAAAATGTGCACACTGCACCTCCGAGCAGCCGGAATAAATTCTTTTAAACGCTTCACAGGTGCTATAAAAGTGCCTGTGAACTCAATCCCATTTTCTTACAAATAAATGATTCGCAAAAATTCCTACCATCAGCATTATTCCAATTATTATGCATATGGGTATCATTTCAAAAAGCAGTGCCAGACCTGTATGAATTTCATCGAAAAAATAAGTTATATTCCCCACTGCCCCGGTGCCCTCCATAAACACCAGCACAGAATATAATAATACTATTGTTACACTCGGTACGATACTGCGAAAAATATATGTAACCGCATAGACAGCTGCCACATATAACAGATTAACACCACAAAGCTTCACATAAAGCCACCAGAATTCGGGAAATAAATATCCATATACAGCAAATAGCGGCAGCATATATAAATCATACAAAATATATGACAATACCAGCTCCGGCAGCTTGCACCGCCCCTTTACATACAAGATTTCACACCCTGGCTGCTCCACAAAATGATACAGTACAAATAAAACATACCACACAGAAAACATGGGACAGATATACTGACTGTTTTCTAAAATACTGCTATATAACATATCTCTATCTTTAAAAAGGGAGTATACCCCATAGCTTGCACAAGGCAGCATGATATACAAAATTGCCACCGGAACCCATACCAGACAACCGATTCCCCTCAATTGATAATAGCTTTTCATGATTAATCTTTTCATATATCCACCATTTTTTACTGTTTTCCCAGATACATTACTTTGCTATATTCTTCAGCCGGCAAAGGTAACCATCCTCTATCGTTGGTTTCACCGCTCTGCTTATATCTATATTCCTTGCTGTAATAACCCTTAGTACCTCTCTGCCATCCTGCTCTTTTTCCTTCTCTATATAATCTCCAGCCGACAGCTCTTCTCTCGGAAGCTCATAGACCAGACCCTCAGCGCACCGGATAACCTCCTCCTGTGTCCCCTGCATGGAAAATGTTCCATCCTTCATTATAAGAATTTGGTCGCATACCACCTCCACATCCTCAACAATATGGGTTGACATGATTACCGTTGTTTCCTTTCCCAGCTGCCGCACTATATTTTTAAAACGCATGCGTTCTTCCGGGTCAAGCCCTGTCGTAGGTTCATCAAATATAACAAGCTCCGGCATGCCAAGCACTGCCTGGGCAATCCCTAATCTCCTTACCATTCCACCAGAAAGCTTACGTCCCTTCATTTTTCTCTGCTCCGTTAAATGTACCATTTCCAATGCCTCATTGATGAAGGCATCTGTTTTTGTTTTTTCCAGTTTCTTTAAATTGGCAAAATACCGGAGGTGCTCCTCCACCGTAAGTCCCGGGAACACACCACTTTTCTGTGGGAGATAACCAATATTTACCTGCCTTTGGATGTCCGTTATTTTCTTTCCATTCAGCCGGATTTCGCCCTTCTCAAACGGATACAATCCAAGCACACAGCGCAGAAGAGTTGTCTTTCCTGCACCGTTCGGACCCAGCAGACCATAAATCCCGGTATTAAGACTGCAAGAAATATTATGCAACACCTTCTTTTTTCCAAAGCTTTTAGAAAGCTCTTTAATTTCCAGCATCCTGTTTTCCTCCCTTCAGAAATTCCAGCTCCTCTTCTCCCATATTTTCAATAAAATACTGTTCAAATTCCTCATTGAGACTTTCTATATCTCCCTCTTTTTCAAAGTGGCTGGCATAAAACTCTCTCACACTCTCATAAGAAATCACTTCCGGATTTTCCTGCTTGGTAAACCAGTACCAGTCATTAAAAATCTGCATATTTTCATCTGTGGTTTCAACCGCACCCTCATAGTAATATGCAAACATTTCCTCTTCCGTGCTTTCCTGTTCCAATGTTTCCCACGAAAAATCAGAGACTATTGCCTGCTCTGTCACATAAGGCAGTCCGTCACCGGAAATCATCGGCACAAAAACAATGGTCTTATCTTCACAATCCTTCCATTTTCCGCTCTCAACCATATTTTTTGCCACATTATCTACCATCACTTTATTCGTCTCTGTATATGGGTCGTACATCTTATTCAAATATGGATAAATGCAGATTATGCCATTTTCCAGCCGGACTTTTTTATAAAATCCGCTGACAAATACTGCACCCCGGCTCTTCCCGGCAAAATGGTTTTCAGAAACCTCCGGAAGCTCTGAATATATCCTTGCGTGGGAATCGAAGGTCACATCAAATTCTGCCTCTGTGTCCAACCGGTTATCTGCATACAGATAATTTTCCTCATAAATTCTATGAAATCCGGCAATGGGATAATATGGAAACCATGCCGGAAGATACAGTTCCGCTGCATTGCTGTAAAAATTGGCACAGCCTCCGCGATATGTAACCGTAACAGATTCAAGGTTTCTTTTCGCATTCTGAATAGTCAGATAATCTCCATCCCTTACAAAATCAAGAGATATTCCCTCCTGGTTTGTGACCTTTTCCACATCATAGAGATGGTAGAGCGTCATATCATACTGCTCCAAATCCGGCTGCGACAAATAAAGCACCACTTCTGTCTCCATATTCCGGGTAAGCCGTATCTTCATTTCATACCGCTCTATAACAAAATCG
Organism: bacterium; assembly: GCA_037301995.1. Lineage (GTDB taxonomy): Bacteria > Bacillota > Clostridia > Lachnospirales > Lachnospiraceae > CAG-590. The sequence goes on from JAXVOW010000205.1 coordinate 43,016, forward strand.
GTTTCCTTTTGCCTTTGCTCTCTCATTTCCAGCATGTAATATCTCTGGTCATAGCCATAAGAATCCGTCTCATCTGCTGCATTATTTTTACTAAAATAACTGCCTGGCTGTATCATAAAATAAAAGCTTACCAGTGTCATTATTCCAAAAACCGTAATGCACAATTTTTTCCGGGCAAATCTGTAACAGCTTATGATTCCTGTTCCAAAAAGAGATATCCAGAATATAACCCGCAGCATTTGTGAAAAATGTACCGGAAAAAGCACTGTCTCATCCGCATACGCCATCCCGTCCACATCTAAAAACCCCTCTGGAAAAAGAAAGAAACCCCTAAAATATTTTAAAATTCCCATTTTATAATAAGATAAGGTCTTTAAATTTTCCGCCATATTAGAAGTCAGCATTACACAAAAAAGCAACAAAATAACATAGCCCGCTATTTTATTTACCCTCCTGGACAAAAGCCATCCAAATAATATAGCTGCCAATCCATTCAGCAGCATATAAGTAACATTTATCTTGCACAGGTATAGAACAAGCTGTGACGTCAGGGAAACGGATATGCTAAAAAAATATATAGAAAACGCCAGCATAATAACCGTTGACAGGAATACATACTGCATTATTACCAGAAACTGCATACAGTCGCTTTTGAAGCCCCTGTTTCCTACCTTTATCACTTCTAACAATTCTGCATCCGGAACCTCTCGGAAATAATCAAACGCCAGCATCGCTACAATTACAAAATGAAAAAAATACACCCGCATCTGATATGCAAATATTCCGCCAGCTCCCCATGTCACAATATCCTCCGTTCCATACCAGACCAGCAGATACACATTATATACGATACAGCCACCAAGCAATACCAACAATAGCAAACTGCGCATCACACTCCGAAAAAAAAGCTTTTCCTGTAACCTTAACATATATCCCTCCGCATATATTACTCAGAAATCTTACCATAACCGATACAACTGTTGGTTGTCTTTCCATTATTCTTTTTCCCAGTCAGACGAATCTTATAATAATTATAATGCCTTTTCGTTTTAACTGTTCCTTTTTTTCCAACCCCATATGTAAGTGTTAAAAAAGATACTCCTGTCTTTCCGTTATTACTGCCAATTGCCTCATATTGTATACTATATTTCGACGCCTGCGTCGTTTCGCAAAAAACCTTTGCAGCATCAAGCATCTTTAAATTTGACGAATTTGTTTTCTGCTTTGCCGTCAAGTTCGCCGCAACACTGGGTACATATGCTGCATTTACCTGCATGCCGCATAAACAAATTAATAACAATACTGCAATAATCCTTAAACTTCCTTGTCTCTTCATCCTTTTTCCTCGCTTCCATTGTACTTATTACATTTCTTGGTAATAATAACATTGTTTCCTCTTTGGTGACCACATTTTTATTTTTTCATAATACCACATTTCGTTCATAAATTCAATTATATTTTTCATAATAAAGTAAAAGACAGAAAATTTACTAAATTCCCTGTCTTTCTAAATCATATAAATTTACAAACACCAACTTTATATCGCACATCTACATTAATCTGCTTGTTATTCATAAGCGTTGTAAATTAAAGCAATGTTTTCCTCAGTTCCTCGCCGCTCTTTGCGCTCAAATATGCCGGTGCAATGTCAAAAACTGTTCTGCAGCCTGTCTGTCCTTCCTTAGAAAGCTTATAGGCTGCCCTGGCATATGCCGCAATAACGCAGGCTGTAAATTCCGGATTGGAATCCAGCTTCAGGCTGTACTCGATTACATGGCTGTTCTCCTGTTCCCATCCGGTGCTCCCGGAACGGATTACAAAACCACCGTGAGGAATTCCGCTGTGTTTTTCCATGAGCTCCTCCTCACTGATAAAATGAACCGTTGTATCATAATCGGCAAAGTAGTTTGGCATGGTCTTAATCTCTTTTTCTACCTTTGCCCCATCTGCCCCTTCCTCCAGTACAACATAGCATTCTCTCGTATGCTTCTGTCTGGTTGTAAGCTCCGGATTTTCTCCTGTACGAACTGCCTCCAATGCGCTGTCCACCGGAATCGTATACTGCTTGGCATTTTTCACTCCCTCAATCCGGCGGATTGCATCGGAATGTCCCTGGCTGACACCCTTACCCCAGAAGGTATAATCCTTTCCCTCCGGCAGAATTGCATTGGCGTACATTCTGTTTAATGAAAACATTCCCGGGTCCCAGCCTACTGAAATAATACCTATTCTGCCATTTTCCCTTGCTGCCTTATCCACATTTTCAAAGTGTTCCGGAATCTTAGCATGGGTATCAAAGCTGTCCACCACATTAAATAATTTTGCATACTCCGGGGTCTGCTCCGGGAGGTCTGTTGCACTTCCTCCGCAAAGAATCATAACATCAATTTTATCTTTCCAGTTCTCCACCTCAGAAACCCTGCACACACTGGCTTCCTTTGTCAAAATGGAAATGGTTTCCGGCTCTCTTCTGGTAAATACTGCCACAAGCTCCATATCCGGATTCTGCTTAACCGCACACTCTACTCCTCTGCCTAGATTACCATAGCCTAAAATACCAATTCGAATGCTCATAATATTATCTCCTTTTTCAGTATTTTCAAAATCATCCATATTTACCTGTCTTATTATAAACACATTGCCCATCAACCGCAAGCAGGATATTAAAACTCTTCCTTGCTGCCAGGCAATCACTCTAAACAATAGTCCTGGGCTGAACTGCCCCAAAACTGGTTATTCAGCCGAAAAGCTATTTTTGCCAAAGCAATGATTATATCAAGCGATATTAGTGGCAAAAAAATTTGAATAAATCCCAGAAATATTGTAATCTAATAATGGAAAACAAGAAATGTACCTGCCAAGATAAGAAAGGAGACAATCATGACCGATGAAAAATTAGAAGACCTTAAGGTAATGAGCAGCATTTCTTTTGTAATATGGCTGGCATGTACGATTATAGTGGCGGGAGGAGAAATAGATAGTGTCAGAAATGGTACTGTGTCCTTGTGGATTTTAATTCTGATAGGAGCGATTCTCACTGCCGTTTCTCTTCTAATTGCAGTTATTTCAAGCCGTATTTTAAAAAAGCGACAGGGAGAGGCCTATTTTAGTACCGCTATGTATATTAAAGGTTTTTTGGAAATGTTCTTCCCCTCGTTGACAAAGGATTCCCATCCGGCAAAAATGAGAAAACGTAATATAAGTGAAAAAACAAAACTACCAATTTATGGAAGAATATGTGTATTGGCTGGGATACAGAAAACATAATTTCCTTTATATTATGGTTTTTGTTATGGGCTGCCTGTATTTGGATGTCTATTAAAAACATATTCTTTTCCAATGGAGATGATAAAATGCTAAATTCCATATCATTCTCTGTAGCAGCAATTGTTCTGTCGTTTGTGTTAATTGGCGCTGCGTCAGGAATAAGAAAGAATCCTACCCCTATATTTAAGTATATGGACATTACAAAAGTTAAATTTAATGAACTTGCAAAGCACTACGACAATGCAGACAAAATCACAAACGGAATCTGGATGGATTATAAGTATGTATTTATACAGTCACACGGAAACGCATATTGTATTTCGGTTGAGGATTATATAGATATGACCATTACATTCAGCCGGTTCCGCTATGTAATGGTATTATCAAGTACATTTGATTGTGTAATAAAATCGTCATTTTCTCCCGTTGGCTTTCAAAAATTAAAGACAATACTGGAAACCGTTAATAACGAATAATTTTAAAGGGGCGACAGAATTCATCTGCCGCCCATCAGGGTTTAACACTGTTTACTTCTTAATCTTCATGGTCTTCTTTACAAAACCTGTCTTGGAAGTAAGCATTTTCTTGTACTTACTATACTTACTCTTTGGAACCTTGATAACTGCTTTTTTGTTGATTCCCTTAAATGCATTCTTACCAATTGAGGTAATGGTTGTTGACTGAATTGTAATTTTCTTCAATTTACTCTTTTTGTAAAATGCCTTGCTGTTAATCTTTACAACCTTATAGGTCTGTCCTTTAATCTTGACGGTCTTTGGAATGGTAACAGAAGACTTCTGCTTCACCATTCCGGTCACCATGACGGTTCCTGTTCCATCAAATCCTTTTTTCACAAGCTTGTATTTTAAATTACCAGACTTGTAGGTAACACCCTTCTTTGCACCTTCTCCAATTCCCGTTACATTAATATACACATAATGCTCTACACCTTGATTAAAGGCTACTGAGCTCTCAAATTCCAGACATAATGTATACCAACCGTTCTTATCAACCGTAAAAGCATTTGTGCCTTCCAATTTGTTTGCACTATATGGCATGCTTGTCACCTTACCCTCACACCATTTCACCGTTCCCAGGTTTGAGGAAAACTTCTGATTATATGCAATGGTCATTTTCTTCCTGTCAGAACTGGCTGTCTGGGTTATCTCAACTGCCTTGTCTGCCGGCACGGCACCAATCATAATTTTTGTAGAGTGATTAGATGTGCTGCTCATATATAATTTAGAGCCGCATTCCACATAATAGGTACCTGCCTTCAACAGAAAAGAATCATCCCCACTGCCATAATCAATCCCATTATCTGTCAGTGGTACTGCCATGGTCTCATTGGCGTATAATCGAAAATAATCCTGAACGGCAAATGATTTTCTATCCACTGTTGACATTTTTATACGAACCAGGGAATCCTGCGCCAGGGTAAACTTTGCATAACGCTTCTGTTCTGTTACACCTGCATCCTTATCCAGCTTCCAATCAAGCTTCCATGACAATCCAATTACCTGGTCATAGTCCCTCATATCATCCACCACATATGCCTGAATATTCTCAAAGGTTACCGCTGCCTCTGCCTTTTGTGGCTGCAGCATTACTGCACACAACAAAGCAAACATAATTACTGCTAAGAGCTTTTTTACTTTCATACATCCTTCTCCTTTTTTCTTTTTTATTTCTTAATTTAAATGGCAATCCTATTATATAAAAGTACACTCCCATATTCTACCAACTGAAATTGCATTTTCCGCAATTCGTGGTTGCGGATGCACCAAAAAAGCAGGAATTTCAAAAAGAAATTCCTGCCTTATCACGTTTCAATATTCGTTTTATAAAACCTCTGCTTACACAAGCTTAACTGTGTTCAATTTAACACCAGGACCCATTGTAGAAGTAAGTGTAACACTTCTTAAATACTGTCCCTTGGCAGCAGCTGGTTTTACCTTATTTATCTCATCTATTAACGCTTGAAAGTTGTCTGCTAACTGCTCCTCTGTGAAAGAAGCCTTTCCAACTGGCACGTGAACAATGTTGTTCTTGTCAAGTCTGTATTCAATCTTACCGGCTTTGATATCATTGACAGCCTTTGTTACGTCTGGAGTTACAGTACCAGCCTTTGGATTTGGCATTAAGCCCTTTGGTCCAAGTACACGTCCTAAACGACCAACAACACCCATCATATCCGGAGTTGCAACAACAACGTCAAAATCTAACCATCCATCATTCTGAATCTTAGGAATTAACTCCTCGCCACCTACATAATCAGCACCTGCTGCTGTAGCCTCATCAACCTTATCGCCCTTTGCGAATACTAAAACCTTAACGGTCTTACCAGTTCCGTGAGGAAGTACAACTGCACCACGAATCTGCTGGTCAGCGTGACGTCCGTCTAATCCCATTCTTAAATGAGCCTCAATTGTCTCATCAAACTTTGCACTCGCTGCTTTCTTAACAAGTGCAACTGCCTCTGGAATATCATAAACCTGATTCTTGTCTACAAGCTTTGCAGCTTCAACATATCTTTTACCCTTTTTCATATTTTAAAACCTCCTGTGGTATTATCGGGAGCGACCCTCCCACTTTTTGTAACCTGTTCTCTTTCATCCGCTCTACTAAATTCGGTCTCCGACCTCATTAAGTATCGGGATGGACTTTCGTACTAAAGCCCGCAATGCCTCTCACTAAAACTCGACCTCACTTTGTTCGGTCTCGTTAAGTTCGATGCATAGCTACGACTAGGTTCAAACTTCGCCTCTGGCTCGTTTTCACCAAGTTCTCTGCTAATCCTCTACAACGATTCCCATGGAACGTGCTGTTCCAGAAATCATGCTGATTGCTGCCTCAAGGCTACCTGCATTTAAATCTGGCATCTTAAGCTCTGCGATTTTCTGAACCTCAGCTTTAGATATGGTAGCAACTTTTGTTTTATTAGGAACGGAAGAAGCCTTATCAATCTTACATGCCTTCTTTAATAAAACTGCAGCTGGTGGAGTCTTGGTAATAAAACTAAAACTTCTGTCAGCATAAACAGTGATAACAACAGGGATAATCATATCTCCCTGGTCAGCTGTTTTTGCATTAAACTGCTTTGTAAACTCTACAATGTTAACACCGTGCTGACCTAATGCTGGTCCAACCGGTGGTGCAGGAGTTGCCTTACCTGCTGGAATCTGTAATTTAATATAACCTTCAACTTTTTTAGCCATTTTGTATTTCCTCCTAATTCATGTGGTCAAACGGGATATACCCTCCCACTTTTCTGATTGATTAATCAATCTTTGTTACATCCATAAAACTAATTTCCACAGATGTTGCACGACCAAAAATATCCACTTCAATCGTAACCGACTGCTTGCCAGTGTTGATATCCATAACGGTTCCAACCGTGCCTTCCCAGGCACCTGCCACAACCTTTACAGTATCACCAATTTCAACGTCGATTTCCATCTCAGGAACTCTGATTCCAAGATTCTTCATTTCAGATTCTGTCAGAGGCACCGGCTTGGAGCCTGGTCCTACGAATCCGGTTACACCTCTTGTATTACGAACAACATACCATGTGGCATCATTCATAATCATATTGAGAAGTACATAGCCCGGAAACATTTTCTTAGAAACCTGTTTCTTTACACCATTTTTTAATTCCACTACATCCTGTAACGGAACCATTACCTCAAAAATCTGGTCTTGAAGCTTTCTGTTCTCAATTGTCTTTTCGATATCTGCTTTAACCTTATTCTCATATCCGGAATAAGTGTGAGCAACATACCATCTTGCTTCGCTATTATTCTCTGCTTCTGCCATGTTCTCACCCACCTTAACCAATAATGAATGACAGACCGATTTGCATTATCCAATCAATTGCTGCAATAATACAGCCAATTACGATTGCTGCAATGATAACTGCAACAGACTGCTTGCCAAGAAGTTTCCTGTCCGGCCAAACAATTTTACGGAATTCACCCTTCAGCTCAGTGAAAAAGCTTCTTTTTAAAGCTGTTTCATTTTCTTTTGCCATTTCAAATCACCTCCGTAATCCCTGATTATTTGGTCTCTTTGTGTAAGGTATGAGCCTTACAGAATGGACAATATTTCTTTAATTCCATACGCTCTGTGTGGACTCTCTTGTCCTTTGTCAGATTGTAATTACGCTGTTTACAATCTGTACATGCCAATGTGATTTTAACTCGCACAACTTCCACCTCCATCTTAAATTGTATACGGCTTTTTGCCTGCAAACCCAAGCGTTAAAGAAGTTTTTGCACACAAAAAAAAAGCCTCGACTAGTGTCGCAAGCTATAGAATAGCAGATGATATAGGAAAAGTCAAGAAAAATAAAGATTTTTCTTGACTTTTCCGGTGATTTATATTTTTATAGCATCTTATCAATCATGGCAAGTACTTCTTCGCCTAATTCCCTGGATAAGCTCTGGGCATCCTCTAAGGAGGTTCCCTTCACACCATAATAAAATTTAACCTTTGGTTCTGTTCCGGAAGGTCTCACACACAGCCATGCAGAATCGCTCAAATCATAGTAAAGCACATTTGAGCTTGGAAGACCGGTTGTGGTCACCTCACCGGTTGCAAGGTTCTTAATGGTATCCGCCTTATAATCTCTTGCAGAGAGAACATCATACTTGCCAATCTTCGCCGGTGTATTCTCTCTCAGTGTTGCCATAATAGACTGGATTTTCTCAAGACCTTCAATGCCCTTAAAGCCAACGGACTGGATAGCATCAATGCAATAGCCGTACTTATCATACATATCCACCATGGCATCCCAAAGAGTCTTACCCTGGCTCTTATAATATGCTGCCGCCTCGCAAAGCGCCATTGTTGCAACGATGGCATCCTTATCTCTTGCATGGGTGCCAATCAGGCAGCCATAGCTTTCCTCAAAGCCAAACAAATAGGTTCCTTTTCCAGTGGTCTCAAAATTAAGAATCTGCTGTCCAATATATTTGAAGCCGGTCAACACCTCAATCAATCTGATATTGTATGCCTTTGCAATCTCATCTGCCAGATTAGAGGTTACAATGGTCTTAATCAATGCGCCATCCTCCGGAAGGGAACCATTGATTGCCTTCATCTGGCCGATTTCATAGTCTGCCAGCAGACAGCCTGACATATTACCGGTTAAGGTAATATACTCTCCGGATTTCGTATCCTTTACATATACTCCAAGGCGGTCTGCATCCGGGTCTGTGGCAAGAACCAAATCGGCATCTTTTTCCTTTGCAAGCTTTAATGCCAGTTCAAATGCTTCTGCCGCCTCTGGATTCGGATAGCTGACTGTCGGGAATTCTCCATCCGGCAGCTCCTGCTCCGGAACAACATATACATTCTCAAATCCAATTTCCTTTAATACCCTTCTTGCCGGAATATTACCGGTTCCATGAAGAGGTGTGTATACAATTTTTAATTCCTTACCATATTTATCAATACAATCCTGATGAAGAACAAGCTTCTTTAATTCTGCAATATAGACATCATCCACCTCTGCCCCGATGGTGACATAAAGACCAGCCTTCTCGGCTGCCTCCTTGTCCATTGTCTTACAGGTAGACAAATCTGTGATTGCCTTTACCTCCGCCATGATTCCTCCGTCATGAGGCGGTGTAATCTGCGCACCATCCTCCCAGTAAACCTTGTAACCATTATATTCCGGTGGATTATGGCTTGCTGTCACATTGATACCTGCAATGCATCCCAGATGACGGACTGCAAAGGATAATTCCGGCGTCGGGCGAAGCGACTCAAAACGATATGCCTTAATTCCATTGGCTGCCAGACAAAGTGCAGCCTCCTCAGAAAATTCCGGTGACATCCGGCGGGAATCATAGGCAATTGCCACTCCCTTATTCTCGCCGCCCTGTTTCTTAATATAGTTGGCAAGTCCCTGGGTTGCACGGCGTACTACATAGATATTCATCCGGTTAATTCCTGCACCAATAATGCCTCTAAGTCCTGCTGTACCAAACTCTAAATCTGCATAGAATCTCTCTTTAATCTCTTTGTCATCGTCTGCAATTGCTGCCAGTTCTCTCTTAGTATTTTCGTCAAAATACGGATTGCTCATCCACTCTTCGTAAATCTGCCTGTAGTCCATATTAAACTCCTTTCACAACATCATTCAATCAAACTGGATATCGATGTCAATTCATCATATTGCAAGCTTTCATCCTTACCATCATCAGTAAATGTTACTGTATAGCTCTTTGATAGATACCCCAATTTGCTAAGTGTAATTATATGACTTCCGGTGACTTTTGTAAAGGACATCGGTGCAATTCCTATATATTCTCCATCAAAATAAATGCTTGCCCCGCTAGGGGTGGTAATGGTAACCTTATTTGATGTTTTCGTACCTGTGGTACTGTTTACATCCTTTACATTGTCCTCCTTTGTTGTGGAATCTTCTGTGGTACTGCCCGTTGTTGTTCCCGCTTCCGTAGTACTGCTGGCTTTTTCCGTTGTCTGCGCAGTACTGTTTCCGGACTGAGTTGTGGAAGAGGAATTCTCTGTTGTACCGTCCTCCTTCTCTAATGTATATTCCTTTATTTTATAAGCGTAATTCACATTAAAGGAAGCACTGTAGGTCTGATATCCATCTGCCACAATGTAAATCTTGTGCTTGCCATACACAATATCCACCGCACCCTCTGTATTCACCCGCCTGCCGTCAATATAAACCGCCGCATCTGACGGTGTCACCTTAAATAACACAGAGCCTGTCTGCTTTGGCTCAATGGCAATATCCGCCAGTGATATGTCAATCTCCTGGTTTTTAATAACCTCTACCTTCTTTGTTCCCACATCATCTCCCTTGGCAATCCGGAGCGTATACTCTCCCTCCCGCACGGTCAGCAGCATATCCTCCGTTACCGGAACAATCACATCATAGCCAATCTCCACCATACCGCCAATATAGGAGGCATAATCCGACAGGCGCACATACCCGTGTCCCAGCTCCACATACATGGAGCAGACAATATCATTGTAAAGCCATATGGAGAGCTGGTCCTCTGAACAGATTTCATCCAGACCAATTTCTATGTTATCCGAAAACGCACTGATATTACCACTCATCTGATAGGTTTTCCCATCAACCCGTACCGTCTTTTCCACATAATCAAGCTCCGCCCCGGACACCTCCTGCAGCTTCTTTACATTCTCGTCCCTTGACATATAAAGAGACAATAATTTATTCCGGTTTGCATCATAGACAATATCCACAATGCTTCCAAGCTCCACCTGGGACATGGATAAAATATCGCCATATTTATTTTGTATATCCGCTCCGCCGTTAAAGCTTAATACGATTTCCGTCTCATAGCTTACAGCCCGCAGGGTAATTTTCTCGTTTACCTCATCTATATTGCTGACAATTGCCACCATGGATACCTCATCTGCCGGCTCCAACTCATCATCATAAGAGGGAACCGTAATCTCATTTCCACAGCCGGTTATACAAAACCCCAGGCAAAGCATCAGTATCACCATACGGAAATAGCCTGCTCTAATTGGATTCTTTACAAACACCTCTTTTATCCTCCTGTACATCTGGCAAATCTACAGGAATTGTACCACACTCCCTGAAAAAAGGAAAGCCCGCAGTCAGCCAGACTCCTTAGAGCTTGTGATATAATATTTTTTGTATTCCTCAAGCATGCTGTGCTTCTCTGTCTCCTGCAAAATAACCGTTTCCAGCTTTTCTAAGTATTTCGGCGACAAAAATGCCTTGCTGGTATTATAATAGCTGTTGGCTATTTTCCAGAATTTTTCTGGATAAGAAAATAAAATATACATATAGCGGTAATCCTCTGTAGTCAGTTCAATCTGTTCCCCATAGGTGTTGAAAATATCCTCCAGCTGAGTAAAGCCAAAATGATTTTTCTCCATAACCTTCCTCGCAAACTGATACAAATCATTTAACTGGTTTCCCCTTGAGAACCGTTCAAAATGCACAATTGCCTCAGATTTATCATCCAGTATTACATTGTGCTGGTTATAGCTTCCGTGACAGATACCATAGTGGTTTTGAAATATATTTTCTGTGGACACACCAGCTTCCCTTTTCAGCACCTGGGAAAGCATTTCCACACATTCCACACCCTGCCGGTAATAATCCCAAAACACCTGTAAAAACAAATTTTCAAAGGTATTCTTGCGTTTTACCCCCATAATGAATTTCTGGATTTTTTTTAACTCCTTATTATGTCTTACAAAAGTATTCTCAATATCAAAATCATCCATATCCTTCTCTGTAACATTTACTCCAGGGCTCTCTTTATCTGTTTTTTTTCCGGCTGTTCCTTTCTTCTCCTGTCCTTCCTTAATTTTTACAGTCCTTAATGCCTCTTCTAAGGCATTGGAGCTGATTTCATATACATAAGAAATCCTTTCAATTTCTTCTCCATCCGCAATTGCCCGTTTTATTTCTTCAATCCGCTTTTGCTCTTTTTCCTGCAGGCTTTCCTGCCATGCATCCTGAAACTGAAAAACAATTTTTTTGCCATATATATGAAACCGAGCCAGCGCCCTCACCGCCCGCACAATATCAGAAGGGTTATGCATGTCACATTCATTTCCTTCAAAATGCTTTTTTAACACAAACGGCTGTCTGTATTTATCACAGGTAAACAGGCTTCCCTCCTTATTGGGAATTAAATAGTCAAGATTGGTGCATCCGGCTTCCTCAAACAATTGTTTTAACACATATTCCTGTTCTAACCTGGTCACACTGCCCCGAAATGGCTCCAAAATGCGCAGACCGCTGGTGGTGGTAAGAATCGTTGCACCTCTTCCCTTTCTTGTGGCAAGAATTTCCATGTCATATTGTTCGTATACCTCAGCGAGTTTTTCGGACATAAAAACATCCCCTCCTTTACTCTTTCATCTTATGAAGAAGAGGTCATTTTCATACTAAAAAATTGCTTATTTTTTCCTTTTTTCGCGGGTATTTATTATATACAGCACATTATATTTCCGCATAAAAAAATGTATCAGACAGGTTTTAACCTGTCTGATACAAGCTTAAGTAACGTATCCCTCTGATTTAGTTCCGGATGTTCCAGCACACATTCCAACAAATAATGTAACATGTCTCCTATCTCTTTTCCGGGCTTCATTCCCTGCTCTATCAAATCCTTTCCCGTAACCTCCAAATCCTTCAGGGAAAGGCACTGCTGCTGCTCTAAAATCTGCTGGTAATATATTTTCAGCTGTTCCAGATTGGCAAGCTTCTGTTCCTGCATATAGGCACTCTGGGCAAGGATATCGGCGCGCTTAATATACATATAATCCTCAAACAAATCTGCTCCCATTTTGCTCAGAGATTTCCGAAAGGAACGGAGTGTGGGCATTTCTCCCATTCCGTAGTCATGCCAGAGAACTAACCGCTCCACTCTCGCAGTAGTTGCATTGTCAAATTTTAACCGCAGTAAAATTTTCCTTGCCATTTTTGCTCCCACCTCATTATGTCCATAGAAATGGTCGCCCCTTTCATCCGTGGTTTTGGTTACCGGCTTTGCCACATCATGCAGCAGTGCTGCCCAGCGCAGGGTTTCCGTGGGCGGAACCTCTTTCACTACATTAAGGGTATGCTCCCCCACACTATATATATGGTGCTTATTATTCTGTGCTGTCTCCATCATCCGGTCAAGCTCCGGCAATATCACCGCCGTAACTCCCAACTCATACGCTGCCCGCAGGCGCTCCGGATGCTTTGACACCAGTAATTTGGTAAACTCTACATGGATTCTCTCTGCACTAATATCCTTCAAAAATACTGACTGGTTACGAATCGCTTCCCTTGTGTTTTCATCAATTTCAAAATCAAGCTGCGCCGCAAACCGTATCGCCCTCAAAATCCGCAATGCATCTTCGTCAAACCGCTCCTTTGGATTGCCAACGCACCGGATGACCTGGTTTTTCAAATCCCCAACACCATCAAAATGGTCTACAAGTCCCTCCGCTTCATTATATGCCATGGCATTAATCGTAAAATCACGGCGTTTCATATCTTCTATCAGACTGGCAGTAAATGTTACAGAAGCCGGTCTTCTATGGTCTTCATATTTGCCATCCACACGGTAAGTCGTAACCTCATATCCCTCTTTTCCAAACATAACTGTCACGGTTCCATGTGCAATTCCGGTATCAATGGTTCTGTGAAAAAGCGTCTTCACCTGCTCCGGTGTAGCAGACGTAGTAATGTCCCAATCATCCGGCTCTCTGCCTAATATGGCATCCCTGACACAGCCTCCTACAATATATGCCTCATATCCGGCATCCTGCAATGTATGAATAATCCGGTTTGCATTCTCCGGCATGTTAATCTTAATCATCTATACCACCCCTTCTATTCTTCCTTTGCAGCTTCGCCCTGCATAATAGAAGAAATCATTCCAAGGGAAATCCCCGTTATCTCATGCACCTTACGGTAAGACATCCCCTGATTTACAAGTACACGAACCTGCTGTCTCTGTTCCTCTAAAAGTGCCGGACGCCCTCTTTTTCTTTTAGAAAATTCTCCGGTGGTATCTAATCTCTGGTTTGCCTGCTGCAAAGCATTCTGAAAATATTGCAGTCGCTTTTCATATTCTTTGATAGCCGCCTGCTGATGTTCAATTTGTAATGTTAATTCCTTAATCTGCTGTTCCTTCTGCTTCAGCTGCTGTTCGATATCACTGTTCATTTTCACGCACCTAATCATTCCCACACTAATTTTTATTATTGTTAACCCAGAACAGAAATATCATACAATACTTGTTCATTTTTTTCAATAAAATCTGAACACAGACCCATCCCCAAAGCGATACTGCATTTATCCGGTTACAGCCTACATCTGCTTGCGAAGATTTGCCCCCACTGCATACTTGGAAATCGGTATTTTATAAAGAACCCTTCGGATTATTCCTGCAATTACCGCTCCTAAAACAACTGCCAAAAATCCCAGCAAAGCTCCGATACCCGGATTAATTGATATGCCTTCCTCGATTGCATTGCTGAATCCGGAAAAAATCACGAAAAATCCCCCGGAAAATACTATCACACTAATAAGAAAACTTTTCCATGCCATACCGCAATAAACCAATATCCAGCCTCCCATCATGCCGGAAAACAAAAAAGCGGTTCCATACTGCTGCTCCATGGCTCCATCTTCCAAATTCATTTTTATCACTGCAATTATAAGCAAAAAAATATAATAGCATATGCCAGTCAATAATCCCAGAATGTCATTGAGCCATGTCTCCAGCATTCTCCTTTTCGGAGACGCTGTCACCATTCCAATACTTAAAAGCGTATTATAAACCTGAAGCAGCATAAGCAAACTGGCAAATATATACAAGCTTGATATGACAAGCCCTTCCGAATCCATTATAAGAAAAAAAAGGCCCAGTAGAAAAAATAAAGCAGCGGCAGCAATTGAAGATTTTATATTGCTTCCATATTTTAATAATTTAATCTGCGTCCTAAAACTCTTTATCATAAAAACTCTCCTCCGCTCTCTTTAAAATTAATTTATTTTCCATGACTGCAATTCCCACAGCTGCAATTCCCAATAAAAGCAGCTGCCATATCTGTATATTCCAGGACAATGCACAAATTCCCAACATACTGGCAATTGTCATCAGAATGTAAAGCATTACCAGATTTAACCACACATTTGTGGAAAAACGGGTAATCATAAATCCCAGCTCCATCATCAGATAAGGTATTGCAATGCAAAAAACACATGCCTTCGGAGTAAGTGCAAAATCTCCTCTGAGAACAAAGAACACCCCGGTCACAATTACTCCTGTACTTAAAAATCGTCTGACTGCATCCGTAAATAATGCCTTCTTAAGCAGCGGCAGTCCCTTTGAAGAG
>JAXVOW010000206.1:0-3030 GCA_037301995.1 bacterium
TTCCACACATATAAATTACCTCTTCTTTCAGTATATTTTAAGTTCAATCATTTTTTAATCATGTTCCCATCATACCGAATTTGTTTTGCAGTCTCCCGCATATTTGCCGGTACGTCTCGCACTGGGAAGGTACGAAAGGGCGTCCGCCGAATTTTCGATAACCCTTTTCCTCGTTAACCTGCCAAAAGCTCTTTCGCAGGTGCATGGCGCTAGAAGAGAAATTTAATGTCTGCAATTCTGTTCATAGAATTACGTATCCGAAATGTAATTATATTCAGTTGTCAATGTACAACGTAACTACTATACAACAGGATACAAAAAAAAGCTACTTAATTTTTCTTAAAAAAATTAACTTCTCCAAGAAAAACCCCTTGTGATTTTCTCCAATTTCTATATAATACTTAATAGAATTAATAGGAGGACATACTTATGCCAAAAAGAACAGACATACACAAGGTACTCATCATCGGTTCCGGCCCTATCATCATTGGACAGGCATGTGAGTTTGACTATTCCGGTACCCAGGCATGTAAAGCACTTAGAAAGCTTGGATACGAAATTGTACTGGTAAACTCCAACCCTGCCACAATTATGACAGACCCGGAAACTGCTGATGTAACTTATATTGAACCATTAAATGTAGAGCGTTTAGAACAGATTATTGCCAAGGAGCGTCCAGATGCACTGCTTCCAAACTTAGGCGGACAGTCAGGACTTAACCTTTGTTCTGAACTGTACAAGGCAGGAATTTTGGACAAATACAATGTAAAGGTAATCGGTGTACAGGTAGATGCCATTGAACGTGGCGAGGACCGTATTGAGTTCAAGAAAACCATGGACAAGTTAGGTATTGAGATGGCACGGAGCGAGGTTGCCTACAGTGTCGAAGAAGCCCTTAACATTGCAGAGCAGCTCGGCTATCCGGTGGTACTCCGTCCTGCCTACACCATGGGCGGTGCCGGCGGCGGACTGGTATACAACAAAGAGGAATTAAAGACTGTCTGTGCCAGAGGTTTACAGGCAAGTCTTGTAGGACAGGTATTAGTAGAGGAATCTGTTCTCGGATGGGAAGAGCTGGAGCTTGAGGTAGTCCGTGATGCAGAGGGTAACATGATTACTGTATGTTTCATTGAAAACATAGACCCATTGGGCGTACACACAGGAGATTCCTTCTGTTCTGCTCCAATGCTTACTATTTCCGAGGAATGCCAGAAGCGTTTACAGGAACAGGCATATAAAATCGTAGATTCGGTACAGGTTATCGGTGGAACTAACGTACAGTTTGCCCATGACCCGGTAACGGACCGTATTATTGTAATCGAAATCAATCCTCGTACCTCCCGTTCCTCTGCCCTGGCTTCCAAGGCAACCGGTTTCCCGATTGCACTGGTATCTGCCATGCTGGCAACAGGACTTACATTAAAGGATATCCCTTGCGGCAAATATGGCACACTGGACAAATATGTACCGGACGGTGACTATGTGGTAATCAAGTTTGCCCGCTGGGCATTTGAAAAATTCAAGGGTGTGGAGGACAAGCTGGGAACCCAGATGCGTGCGGTAGGCGAGGTTATGAGTATCGGTAAAACCTACAAGGAAGCATTTCAGAAGGCAATCCGCAGTCTGGAAACAGGGCGCTATGGTTTAGGACATGCCAAGAATTTTGATTCCATGACAAAGGAAGAGCTATTACAGCTTTTAATCACTCCATCCAGCGAGCGTCATTTCATCATGTATGAGGCATTAAGAAAGGGTGCTACTGCCGAAGAAATTTTTGAGTTGACAAAGGTAAAACACTATTTTATCGAACAGATGAAGGAATTGGTGGACGAGGAAGAAGAACTGTTAAAATCAAAGGGCTCTCTTCCATCAGACGAATTGCTAATTTCTGCGAAAAAGGATGGATTTTCAGATAAATATTTAAGCCAGCTGTTAGATATTCCAGAAGAGGATATCCGCAACCACCGTATCAGCTTAGGTATTGAAGAAGCCTGGGAAGGGGTTCACGTAAGCGGAACAGAGAACAGTGCTTACTACTATTCTACCTACAATGCTAAAGACAAGAATCCGGTTTCTGATAACAAAAAGATTATGATATTAGGCGGTGGTCCAAACCGTATTGGTCAGGGTATTGAATTTGACTATTGCTGTGTTCATGCTGCCCTCGCCCTTAAGAAGCTTGGATTTGAGACCATTATCGTTAACTGTAACCCAGAGACCGTATCTACAGATTATGATACCTCTGATAAACTGTACTTTGAGCCTCTTACTCTGGAGGATGTATTAAGTATTTATAAGAAAGAAAAACCGCTCGGCGTAATTGCCCAGTTTGGAGGCCAGACTCCTCTTAACCTGGCAGCTGAGCTTGAGAAGAATGGCGTCAAGATTCTCGGTACTTCTCCATCTGTCATCGACTTGGCAGAGGACCGTGATTTATTCCGTGCCATGATGGAAAAATTGGAGATTCCGATGCCGGAATCAGGAATGGCAACTACTGTGGAAGAAGCCATTGCCATCGCAAAGGAAATCGGCTATCCAGTTATGGTGCGCCCTTCCTATGTATTAGGCGGCCGTGGTATGGAGGTTGTTTATGATGATGTAAGCATGACTGACTATATGAATGCGGCAGTCGGTGTTACTCCTGACCGCCCAATCCTGATAGACCGTTTCTTAAATCATGCATTGGAATGCGAGGCAGATGCCATCAGCGACGGAACCCATGCATTTGTTCCGGCAGTTATGGAGCATATTGAGCTTGCCGGTGTACACTCCGGAGATTCCGCATGTATTATTCCTTCCGTTCACATTACTCTGGAAAATGTGGCTACGATTAAGGAATACACAAGAAAGATTGCAGAGGAAATGCATGTAAAAGGACTTATGAATATGCAGTATGCCATTGAAAACGGCAAGGTATATGTGTTAGAGGCAAACCCAAGAGCTTCCCGTACCGTACCTTTGGTATCCAAGGTCTGCAATATCCGCATGGTACCTTTGGCTACCGATATTATAACCAGTGAATTGACTGGC
>JAXVOW010000207.1:0-3129 GCA_037301995.1 bacterium
AAGTCGCTGTTTTATGATGCGAAAACCATATTACAGGAAATGGTGCAAAAGGACGGAAAAGGTGTTGTCACCTATGAGGTGATTGATGAAAAGGGACCAGACCACAATAAGAGTTTTGTTACAGAGGTGTATATCGATGGTGAACGGCTGGCTTCCGGTGAGGGACCCTCCAAGAAAAACGCAGAGCAGCTGGCAGCATACCGGGCAATTCTCAAGTTAAAAGAGTGCGGAAGAGAATAGGATGGAGAGTTTTTATGTATTTAAAAAGTATAGAAGTGTATGGATTTAAGTCCTTCGCCAATCGGATAGTATTTGAATTTAATAAAGGAATTACCGGAATTGTGGGACCTAATGGAAGTGGAAAGAGTAACGTGGGGGATGCAGTCCGCTGGGTGCTGGGTGAGCAGAGTGCAAAGCAGCTTCGTGGCGCCAAGATGGAGGACGTTATTTTTGCAGGAACAGAGCTTAGAAAGCCCCACGGTTCTGCCTATGTTGCAATTACCCTTGATAACAGCGACCATTCCCTGCCTATTGATTATGAGGAGGTTACGGTGGCGCGCCGGGTATACCGTTCCGGTGAGAGCGAATATCTGATTAATGGCACAGTGAGCCGTTTAAAGGATGTACATGCCCTGTTTTTCGATACAGGTATTGGTAAAGAGGGATATTCCATTATCGGGCAGGGTCAGGTGGAACGGATTTTGTCTGGAAAGCCGGAGGAACGCCGGGAGCTTTTTGATGAGGCGGCAGGTATTGTGAAATACAAGAAAAACAAAGCTGCCACGGAGAAATCTCTGGCTGCTGAGCGGGAAAATTTAAGCCGTGTAAATGACATCCTGTCGGAGCTGGAAAAGCAGGTGGGACCGTTGGAGAAGCAGTCTGAGGTGGCAAAAAAGTACCTGTTATACAAAGGGGAATTAAAACGGTTTGATGTCAATGTATTTTTGCTGGAGAATGAGCGCATTGAGACTCTGTTAAAGGAAAATGAAGAAAAATTACATATTGTCAACGATGACAGCCAGCGTTTAACGGCAGAATTTGAACAGACAAAAAATGAATATGAGCGCATTGAAACGGTTTTGGAGCAGTGCAACCATTCCATTGACGAGAATAAAAATAAAATACATGAATTAAAGCTTCAAAACGAGCGCAATGAAGGCGAGGTCAATGTATTAAACCAGCAGATTTCCAATGCGAAGTCCACAGACATACATATGAGTGAGCAGATTGACCGTATTAACCAGTCCCTGGCAGCCCAGGAGAAGGAAAAGCAAGAATTTCAGGAAAAGAAGGCTGTTCTGGATGAGAAAATGGACAATGCGGATGACGTGGTGGAGGAAGCCCGTGCAGTCAGCGAGGGCATCGAGGCAGAGATTGCCGGTTTAGAGGAAGAGATTGAAAAGAGCAAGGCGGATATTATCGAATACTTAAACGACGGTGCAAACCTTAAGGCAAAGGTTGGAAGATATGACGCCATGCTTGAAAATATCAACTACCGTAAGACACAGCTAAACCAGCGTTTTCTGCAGTTTAAGTCGGATGAAATGAAGGACAAGGAGGAATATGAAAGGCATAACACCTCCCTTGCGGAGATTGAGCGGACTGTAGCAGATATTCTTGCAAAGCTGGAGGTGACGGATGCGGACCTTGACCAGAATACCATTGCTACCAACGAGAATAAACAACGGTTATTTGAGGCAAATAATGAATACAGCAGTGTCAAATCCAAATTAGAGGCGCTGCGCAATATTACGGAACGGTATGACGGATACGGAAATTCCATTAAGCGGGTTATGGAACAAAAGGAAAATAATCCGGGAATAATCGGCGTGGTTGCGGATATTATACAGGTAAATAAAGAATATGAGATTGCGGTGGAGACTGCCCTGGGCGGAAGCATCCAGAATATTGTTACGGATAATGAGAATACCGCAAAGAGGTTAATCCAGTTTTTAAAGAAAAACCGTTTTGGACGAGCAACCTTTCTGCCCCTGACCACAATTGGCGGCAAATACAGCGAGTTTAACAATAAGGATGCCTTAAAGGAGCCGGGTGTAATCGGGCTTGCCAAGGATTTGGTGAAGGTGCATGACAAATACAGTGCAGTTACCAATCATTTACTAGGAAGAATCCTTGTGGTAGACACCATTGACCATGCCATCGCCGTAAATAAGAAGTTTCACCAGAGCCTGCGCATTGTAACCAAAGAGGGGGAATTACTGACTCCGGGCGGTGCAATGACCGGTGGTGCATTTAAAAATTCATCCAATTTACTTGGACGTAAAAGGGAGCTGGACGAGCTGTCCAAGGAGCTGTCTGAGATAAATAATGAGATTGCCAATGCAACGAAGGAGGAGACAGAACTCCGTACAGTAAGAGAGAAATTAAAGACCAGAAAAGAGGATTTAAACCTCCAGTTACAGGAGCTGTATTTACAGAAAAATACGGTCACCATGAATATTGAACAGGTTTCCAAAAACCTGGCAGAGACTGCCAATGCCTTTGCTTCCGTGAATAAGGAAAATAAGGAATTAGAGTCCCAGATTGAGGAGATTAACCACAATAAGAATGAGCTCTACGATAACCACAAGCAGGCAGAAGCTGCAAAGAAGGCGCTGGAGGAGCGGATTGAAGGCTTAGAGGAGCAGGTTGTCTTCAAGAAAGAGGAACTGAAGAAGTCAAACGATAAGGTTTCTGAGCTGATGCTGGAGTTTAACACCATTAAACAGCAGGATGATTTCCTGATTGAGAATTTAAGGCGAATCCGTGCTGAGGAGAATAAATTAAAGGAAGAGCTGGAGCTCTACCGCTCCCAGATGAGTGATTCGGGCAAGGCAATTGAGACGCTGGTTGCCAGAATTAACCAGTTTAAGACGCTGATTGAGGCAGATAAGAAGGAGATTGAAGAATTAGAGGCCACATTACAGAAGGATATCTCAGATAAGGAAGAATTGAATGCAAAGCATAAGGAATTTTTCACAAAGAGAGAGCAGTTAAATGAGGAAATTACAAGGCTTGACAAATCCGCATTTAAGCTGTCTGCCCAGCTGGAAAAGATTAGCGAGCAGGCAGATTCCCTGAGTAAATATATGTGGGAGGAATACGAGCTTACCTACCAGTCTGCGGTGG
>JAXVOW010000208.1:0-1582 GCA_037301995.1 bacterium
TCGTTCAAACACAATATAATGATGCGTATTTTCTTCATTTAGCCTCTTTGCTTCTGCTGCATCGTCTGATGGCATGCAGCAATACGTTGTATCGTGCAATTGCAAATAATACCCCTCGTACCATTTCCCATCGTCTTTATCCTTTGCTTTGCATAAATACCTATCACTCATTCATCTTATCCCCCAAATAATCCAAACATTGCTTTACCGTATCCTGCAGTTCTGCAAAATCCTGTTCATTCCCTCCTGCATCAGGATGTCGCTCTTTTGCCAAATTGTGGTATCGTGTCTTTACCATGTCTGCTGTTGGCAAATCCGAACCAGTAAACCCCATAGCTTTAAACCATTCTGGCATTTCAAACACAGGCGGAAGATACTTCATTCCTGTAATCCATACACCCAAATCATAGATACCACGTTCTACCATTCGGGCTAAATCTTCCAGGGAAAGAACTATTTGGGAAAACACGTCAGTCCCATATGTAAGACCCGCTTTCTCTGCGGAGTGGTCAAATTGATACCAAATGTTTTTATATTTAAATCGGACATAAGCTGTTTTCCTTGTCCAGTCGTAATCATATTCTGTTACTCCCAAACGTTCCATTACTTTTCTTAATTTACTTTCATATACATCTACTTCTGCATATTTTTTGCCTGCCATATGCCATACTCCTTTCTGCCTTCATCAACCCTCGACACAGTTGACAACACATTCATATATCACACATTCAAGAGATTCCCAGTCCTCGGTTTCTATGCACTCTACGAAAGTCTCTTTTTCATCCCGAATCATTTCTGTTACAAATTTTGAAAATTCACTTATTGTCATCTTTTCACTCTCCCTTCGACTGATACGGTTCTGGTAATGGCTGCCATGCGATAATCTTTACCGATTCACCATATTTATTTTTTCCGGCAAGTTGCCATTGCCCAGCATAATATTGAACGAAGCAGCATCTTTTCATGTATTCATCCCAGCCAATCACACTGTTTAAGGATTCTTCCGGCAACCGCTCACTGCACGGAATCCAGCCATTGCTATGTTCGCCGGTTGCGTTGCCGCCTAACTTGGCTATTCCTTTTGCAGCGCTTACGGCTTGATTACAGAAGCGAATAGACTCATCTTCCATAATTCCATCAATCCGTTCTACAACCTTGTCCACGTTATAGGCGGTTGGCTGAATATCAATTAAATCCTGCATTGCTTTTCTTATATCACTTGCAAAGTCATTATTACCGCCTATCACGTCACTTGGATTTATCTTGTCTGCATCTATCAGTCGCATTTTTACCCTCCCCTTATTTTTTACTTGCTTGCCTCGTCCATACTGTAGCACTCAGTCTGTAATTCAATATTGGTTATAAGCTGCATCCAATATTTTGTTTCTTCTTTGGGAATCTTCCCTGTGCTACGCTCAAACGCTATAACATTCATCTCGTGAACACCATATGTTTCCTCTGTTGCTTCGTCCTTTACCTCTATTTCTGTGTCATCATCAAGCCCTGCTATGATTTTTCTTAAATCGCCTATTGTCATATTATTACCTCTCTTTCTTTTTTACGAAAATATTTTTCCCGCTGC
>JAXVOW010000209.1:0-1604 GCA_037301995.1 bacterium
TTCATAACGGCGATAAACTTCTCTTTGGCAGACCAATATATCAGCAATTTGTTGTTGGGTTTTGTCAGCGTCAATACGCAAATTTTCTATTCGGTTCGTATAATACATGGAATCACCTCGAGGATATGTTACCAAACAGTTGCACTTAATATGTAAAAATGCTACTAAATGGTTACAAAAAAGGAAAGGATATTACTATGGAAAATGAAGTTATAAAAGAATATCAGGTAAGTTATTTTAAGGATATTAGCAGAGCTATCAACATACACCAGTTGGCTAATCTGATTCAGTATCATGCCGGTGCGGCGGATGAAAAAGCAGATTTGCTTGAAAGAGAAAGAGCAGCTAAGATGAGAATGGTTAATTCAATAAAAATACGGGCGTGTGACACAGAGAGAATAATAAGTGGATTTGAAGAGTATGGTGATACAATACAGTCAGCATATTTTGAAATAGGAGTGCAGATTGGAATCTGCCTACAGACAGAATTATTGAAGAACAAAAGTAATCATGGTGAAACAGAAAGAGATGAAGAGTATGAAAAAGAACTCCAAAAGAAATAATGAATAGCGTATTGATTAATTATAAATAGCAGTATATATTATGAATATACATAAAGCTAATAGAGTTTATTTTTTATAAATCTTACTTACAAAATCTATAGAAGGAATAGAAAAATGTTAGATACAATTAATCAAAAGCAAATTACAGATGTGTTGGAAAAGCTTCCGGATAAGCTTGTACTGAGCAACCGGACAGACAAATCCCATATATATAAAAAGACCGTCATACAAAAGCTTGTGCTAAAGGGCAGGGAAGCTTATCAGATTGAACGTTTTACAGACAGGCAGGCATTTCATGAAAATGTGGAAAGTAATACCCTGACAGAGGCGGTATTTGAACTGTTTCCTTTCATATACAGCCAGTTGAACATTTTCGGCAATGAAAAACAGTGGGATTTTAAGGTTACGAAAAAAGGGAAGCTGCTTTCCAATGTGCATGAAAAAAGCGGCTGCATGGACAAGCCAGATACAAGAGGAGGACAGCCAGACAAAAGCAGTGATGGAATCGGGAATAAACGGATATCCGTAGAGGCAGAGCCAATTATGTCGCATAATCGAAAGAAAAATTACCTGTTAAAAGAAGGTATGGTAATTCCTCCGTTAGCAGACCTGGGTATTTTTACAAAGGACGGGAAAGTAGTCCGGAATATGTATGACAAATACAAGCAGATTAACCGCTTTCTGGAGCTGGTGGAGGATGTGGTGAAGGATTATCCCAACAAAGATATGCATATTATTGATTTTGGCTGCGGCAAGTCCTATCTGACATTTATTCTGTATTATTATCTTGTGGAGATTAAGAAATACCAGGTGCATATGACGGGACTGGATTTGAAGGAGGATGTTATCCGCAAATGCAATGAAACAGCCAGAAAGTATCATTATGAGAACCTGCATTTTGAACTGGGGGATATTAATGGATACCACACCGATGAGCCTGTCGATATGGTGGTGACACTGCACGCCTGTGATACGGCTACGGATTATGCTCTTTATAATGCCATTACATGGAAGGCGGGAATCATTTTGTCTGTGCCATGC
>JAXVOW010000210.1:0-1007 GCA_037301995.1 bacterium
GATTTTTATATGCTGGAGCATGTATGCCAGGATATACGCAGATGGCTGGATGAAGGGCGCAGAGTGGTGAAGGTATCGGTTAATCTGTCCCGCCGCCATATGGGAGATGTCTTTTTGCTGGAGAACATCTTGGCGATTATTGACAAGTACCATGTTCCTCATGAATATATAGAAATTGAATTAACGGAGACCACAACAGATGTGGATTTCAGCGAACTAAAAAACATTGTTTACGGGCTGCACCAGCAGGGAATCAGTACCTCAGTGGATGATTTTGGAATGGGATATTCTTCTCTTAACTTAATCCGGGAACTGCCATGGAGTGTGCTGAAGATTGATAAAAGCTTTCTGCCGGAGGAAAAGGACGACTCTCCACAGAAATACGTTATGCTGAAGCATTTGATTGCCCTTTCCCAGGATATGGGACTGGAGTGTATTGTGGAGGGTGTGGAGACCGTAGAGCATGTTAAGCTTTTAAAGGAAAATAACTGTTATCTGGCACAGGGCTTTTATTTTGACAAGCCACTGCCGGTATGTGAATTTGAAAAGCGTCTGCTGGACATGGAAAGGAATCTTGACAGCTGAGAAAAGAGACCGTGTATCTTTGGAATACACAGCCTCTTTTTGGTTTTAATGTATTCTTTTGTTATACAGCAGCCAGCGCCTGTTCCAGGTCTGCAATGATGTCATCCACATCCTCGATTCCCACAGACAGGCGGATTAAATCCGGAAGAACGCCAGCCTCAAGCAGCTGTTCGTCATTTAACTGGCGGTGTGTATGGCTGGCAGGATGAAGCACGCAGGAACGGGCATCTGCCACATGGGTCACAATGGCAATCATTTTAAGGGCGTTGCTGAACCGCATAGCTCCCTCCTTGCCGCCCTTTGGTCCGAAGCAAAGTACGCCGCAGACGCCGTCCGGCATGTATTTCTGTGCCAGTGGGTAGTATTTGCTGCTCTTTAATCCTGCGTATTCTACCCAGGCAACCTTTTCATGGTTTTCCAGA
>JAXVOW010000211.1:0-4414 GCA_037301995.1 bacterium
TAAACCTGTCTGATTTTATGCAAAAACCTCCAAGACTTCTGAGCTTAGGGGAAAGAATGAAAGCAGATTTAGCGGCAGCATTGTTACATAATCCAGATGTTTTATTTCTTGATGAGCCTACAATTGGAATTGATGTATTAGCAAAAACGAAAATAAGGGATTTTATTCACACCATTAACCGGGAAAGAAATACGACAATAATATTGACTACTAATGATATGTCCGATATTGAAGATTTATGCGAGAAAATGATTATTATTGACAAAGGAAAGCTTTTATATTCAGGTACGTTAAATGAGTTAAAAAGGACATATCATGCTTCTGATACGGGAACAATTGGTGAAGCAGACAATACCGATTGCAGTCTGGAAAGTATAATCAGGAGTGTATATGAAGGAGAATTTTTATGAAAACGTATGTAGATTACATTGTGATAGGCATGAAGGAACATCTTATATACCCTGGTGCTATATGGGCAAAGCTTTTTTCCAAAATAATATATTTATATCTGCAGTTTTCTATTTGGAATGCTTTGTTCATTCAAAAAAATCAGATAAATCCTCTGCTGAATAAGGAAGAGACCTTAAGATATATTATTGTGGCGACTATCATTTCAACATTTATTGAATGTAATACGATAGAGTGGATAAATAATCAGATTCGGACTGGAAATATTGCTATGGAATTGATAAGACCTATGGATTTTAGGAAAATGGTTTTCTCAAGGCATATTGGCGATACGGCAATAAAGGTGTTGTTCTACTGTATTCCATTGAGTGTGCTTGTGACAGTTATCATAAATAAACCTTTGCTTTGTATAGCACAAATCCTTCCCGGGTTGCTGTCTGTGGGACTGGCATATTGCATTCAGTTTTTATACGCACTTATTATTGGACTGTTAGCATTCTGGCTGATTGTAACTTGGCCGTTGAATATGCTTTTGAATGCCATATATAAGCTGTTATCCGGGGTATGGATTCCGGTAACCATGTTTCCGGAATTCTTATATAAATTGAACTGCTTTCTTCCGTTTCGTGCGATATATGCCATACCTGTGACGATTCTGACAAGCCGGATGAAAGGACAGGACGTATTGGAAAGCATTATCATACAGCTTATTTGGATAATTGTTTTGTTTTGCATGATGGAGCTTGTCTGGAAAATCGGAAAAAAGAAGCTGATTGTACAAGGAGGGTGAAAAGATGAGATATTTCAGAATGTACCGGCGGTTTATCATTATATATATGAAGGGAAAAATGGAGTATCACTTTTCCCTTTTATTTGAATTGATTGCGAATTCCATCCTTATCGGAGTTTATTTTGCAGGTTTTTATGTTATTTTTCATAATTTTAGAAATATTGCAGGGTGGAATCAATATGAAGTTCTCTTTTTATTTACGACAAGCTGGTTATCCTATTCATTTAGCTGTTTCCTTTTCTGGAGTCCGATGAAGGATATTGGAGAACTTGTGCGAAGTGGAAATTTTGATTTATATTTAACCCGCCCAATCCGTCCATTGACATATCTGGTTATGCAGCAATTTCAGTATACATTTTTTCCGAGGTTAATTTTTGCAGCGTTTTTCTGGGTATATAGCATGCATAAGCTTCAGATTCATTGGACAGTGGTAACTGTATTTTATTATTGTATGAGTGCAGCTTCGGCTTTTGTTATTTTTTCGGCTATCACAATTATAACAGGAGCAGTCAGCTTTTGGACAGTGAAAAACGAAGAGATAGTTTCCCTGCTGACGAATAATGATTATGGAGTAAAAAATTTTTGTGATTATCCGATTTCTATTTATTCTAAAGGCGTGCAGGGATTGCTGACCTTTGTTATTCCATATGCTCTTACCGGATATTATCCTGTGGCATTTATTCTTGGCAAAAATTTACCGCATATATGGTTTGCATTTCTTTCGCCGTTTATGGCATTGGTCATGGCTGTAATGGCATATTGGTTGTGGAATAAGGGAATAAAACGCTATGGGAGTTCGGGAACGTAGAAGAAAAAATAAAATGCCCAATTTGACTATTTCGAACATATAAATTTTTTTATATAGTCAAATTTGGCATTTTGCATTTTTTACTATATAATCTAAGTCAGAACATACGCTTTTAGATGAGAAAAAGATACGGAGGCAATATGGATAAATGGAACATTCTTGGAATGGATAAAACGAAAGATAAGCAAAAGATACAGGCCGCATACAGAAGCAGGCTGGTATCTGTGAATCCGGAGGATGATGCGGAAGGCTTTATGAAACTTAGAAGGGCTTATGAGGAGGCATTAAAGGAAGCAGATTCCGATATAGAAGGAAAGGTTCCTGTAAAGGACAGACAGGAGGATGGGTTATTTCATGAAATGATAACCCTTTACAGGGATTTTAACAGAAGAATTGATGTGGAGGAATGGAAAAAATTATTTGCACGGGATGAATTTGTTTCCCTTGATACTGCCGATGCTTCCATGCATAAGCTTCTTTCTTTTTTGATGAACTATTCCTTTATTCCGCATAAGGTATATCAGTTGATAGCGGATGTCTTTCAAATAAAGGAGATAAAAGGCAAACTGCTTGAAAAGTATCCGGAGGATTTTATAGAGTTTCTGTTAAATCACGCAATGTATCAGGACAGTATCAATTATGAGCTGTTTGAGACAACAGACAGTGATATCGACAAATTTATCGAGACATATTACAGGCTGGATGAAGCCCTTGAAAAAGGAGATACGGAGGAAGAAAGGAACTACATAGAAGCCATAGAGAAATTGGAAAATTATCATCCTTATGTAGAGATATGCAGACTGCGTCATGCGCTTCATAAGATAAATGCAGGTGTAAGCAGTGAGGAGGAGAGAATTGAAAAATATTCTAAGGAGCTTTGCCGTATACAAAACAGGGCAGAGGCAATCCTTGAACAATATAAGGACGAAGTTTTTTTTATGCTTATCTGCGGTGATTTTGCCTTTGTAAGGGAAGCTTATTCTGATGCAGGGAAATACTATGAGATGGCACAGGCAGCCGAACCGGACGCCTATGCTGTTAAGTCAAGAATGGGAAGGATTTACTGTGCCACAGGGGAATATGAAAAAGCCAGCGATATTTATTTAGAGCTTTTAAAGAAAAACAGATATGATGAGGGTGCTTACGCCGGCATGGTAGAAGCGAATAGAGGTCTTATTGGACAACTGAAAAGAGAGATTACGGAAAAGCCGGATGATGAAAGTCTGAAGCTGAAGCTTGCGTGGTGTTTTTTCCGGAATAATGCATTTAAGGAAGCAGTAGAGGTGCTGGAAACATTTGAGCCTTCTGGCGACGGCATATGTGAATATCATGATTTGCTGGGAAGGAGCTTTCTATACATACATGAATACGAGAAGGCTTTGGAAAGCTTTTTTGTATTGAAGAATGAGACGGAGAAGGTTTCTGCGCAGGATGAGTCGGAAAAGAGCTTGAAAATAAAGAGCCGGTATGGTTATGCCACTTATTTTATTGCCGACTGCTATACAAGGATGGAAAACTATGATGAGGCGAGAAAATATCTGGAGCTGTCCATATCCAAAGAGCACGGCTTGATTCAAAGTGCGTATGAGCTAATGTGCCGGTTAGAGTATGAGTGTGAAAACTATGCAGGGTGTGTTTCTGCCTGTGAAAAACTTCTGGAGCGGGATAAAAGCTATGATGCCTATGAATATATGGCAAAAAGCTTTGACAGGCTGGGACAATACAGTCTGGCATTAAATGCCTGTGAACATGCAATAGAGGTATATCCGTATTATAGTGAGCCATATGTGTTGGAGCTTGAAATCTATTGGGATTATGACCAGTTTGATGATATGCGGGATGTGATTGCACGATTTGACGCACTTGAAGGAAGAAGTGACAGAATCGACATTTACCGGGCAAGGCTGCTTGCACAGGATGAGGATTATGATGCTTCCAATGAATTGCTGTTTGCACTTATGAATAGAAAGGGAAGTTCAGATACGGATTTAGAGGATTATTTTGATGTTTATACTCTCCTTGGTGCAAACTATGAGGATATGGATAACGATAAGCAGGCATTGCATTATTATACAGAAGCTTTGGGGGATGACCCTGAAAACAGGAGTCTGCTGGGCCGGATTGCCGGAATCTGTCATGTGATGGGAGAATTTCACAGAGCATGTGAATGCTATGACAGGATTTTATCACTGGCAGAGGAGGAGAGGTACAGAATACGGGCATATGCCGGTAAAGCGGCGGCTTTGTCATGTATGAAAAATTTTGAAGAAGCGAAAAAGGTATATGAGAGCTGCGAGGAGGAATTCGGTCTGGATGGTGACTATGTTTTAGACCATGCAGAGCTGCTGGTCAGAATGAATAACCTGGAAGGGTGTGCAAGGCTTATGGAAACCTGTATCAGGGAACTG
>JAXVOW010000212.1:0-8851 GCA_037301995.1 bacterium
TCATTGAGATTGGCGACGGTGTTATTGAAGTATTGGCAACTGCCGGTGATAACAAGCTTGGTGGTGATGACTTCGATAATGTAATTACCGATTATATGTTAGATGAGTTTAAGAAACAGGAGGGCGTTGACTTATCTTCTGATAAGATGGCAATGCAGAGATTGAAGGAAGCTGCTGAGAAGGCGAAAAAGGAGCTTTCATCCTCTACAACAACCAACATCAACCTTCCATTTATCACTGCAACAGCTGAGGGTCCTAAGCATTTTGATATGAATCTCTCCAGAGCGAAATTTGATGAGTTGACCGCTCACCTGGTAGAGAGAACTGCAACTCCTGTTCAGACTGCATTAAAGGATGCCGGACTGACTGCTTCCGAGCTTGACAAGGTATTATTGGTTGGTGGTTCAACCCGTATCATCGCTGTTCAGGATAAGGTAAAACAGCTGACAGGCAAGGAGCCATTTAAGGGAATCAATCCGGATGAGTGCGTAGCAATCGGCGCTTCTATCCAGGGTGGTAAGCTGGCAGGTGATGCCGGTGCCGGTGAAATCTTACTGCTTGATGTTACTCCGCTTTCTCTTTCTATTGAGACTATGGGTGGTGTTGCAACAAGACTGATTGAGAGAAATACAACTATTCCTACCAAGAAGAGCCAGATTTTCTCTACTGCACAGGATAATCAGGACGCAGTGGATATCAATATCTGCCAGGGTGAGAGACAGTTTGCAAGAGATAACAAGTCATTGGGACGTTTCCGTCTGGATGGTATTGCTCCTGCAAGACGTGGTGTGCCTCAGATTGAAGTTACCTTCGATATTGATGCAAACGGTATCGTAAACGTATCTGCAAAGGATTTGGGAACAGGAAGAGAGCAGCATATCACTATTACTGCTGGTTCCAACATGTCTGACGAGGATATCGAAAAGGCAGTTAAGGAAGCAGCTGAGTATGAAGCACAGGATAAGAAGAGAAAGGAAGCCATTGAGGCAAGAAATGACGCAGATGCAATGGTATTCCAGACTGAGAAAGCATTACAGGACGTAGGAGATAAATTACCTGCTGAGGATAAGACAAAGGTTGAAGCAGACCTTGCAGCCTTAAAGAGTCTGGTAGAAAGCACAGACCCTGAGAATATGAGTGATTATGATGTAGAACAGCTGAAGAATGCAAAAGAGACATTGATGACCAGTGCACAGAATCTGTTTGCTAAATTATATGAGCAGAATGGTCCTGGTGCCAATGCCGGAACCGGAGCGGAAGGTCCGGCTGATTACTCAGAGGGTGACGTGGTAGACGGAGATTATACAGAGATTTAATAGGTGAACGAAAATGGCAGATACAAAGAGAGATTATTATGAGGTTCTTGGTGTTTCCAAGACGGCAACGGATGCAGAACTGAAAAAAGCGTACAGACAGGTTGCAAAGAAATACCATCCCGATATGAATCCTGGTGATGCCGAGGCGGAGGCAAAGTTCAAGGAGGCTTCCGAAGCTTATAAGATTTTAAGTGACCCGGATACCAGAGCAAAATATGACCAGTTTGGTCATGCTGCATTTGACCCGAATGGTGGAATGGGAGGTGCAGGCTTTAGTGGATTTGACTTCGGCGATATGGGGGATATCTTTGGGGATATCTTTGGTGATATGTTTGGCGGCACTAGAACCCGGCAGTCAAATGGTCCGATGAAGGGTGCCAATATTAAAACCAGCGTTCGTGTGAAATTTGATGAAGCGGTATTTGGCTGTCAAAAGGAATTAGAGCTACCGCTTAAGGATGAATGTGTCGTCTGTCATGGTACCGGTGCCCAGCCGGGGCATACACCGGAGACCTGTACGAAATGTAATGGTAAAGGACAGGTGGTATTTACACAACAGTCATTGTTTGGCGTTGTCCGCAATGTGCAGACCTGTCCGGACTGTAGTGGAACCGGTAAGGTGATACGGTATAAGTGTACCCAGTGTTCCGGTACGGGTTATGTGAAGAGCAAGAAGAAAATCCAGGTGGTGGTACCGGCTGGTATCGACAATGGTCAGAGCATCCGTATCCGTGAAAAGGGAGAGCCGGGAGTAAATGGCGGCGGTAGAGGAGATTTGCTGGTTACCGTGTTAGTCGACCGGCATCCGCAATTCCAGCGGCAGGAATATGACCTGTTTTCAACGGAACCAATTACCTTTACCCAGGCAGCATTAGGAGGCAGTATTACCATCAATACCATTGATGGGCCGATAGAGTATGAAATTAAAGCCGGTACACAGACGGATACAAAGATTAAATTGAAGGGTAAGGGTGTTCCTACCCTGCGAAATAAGAATGTCCGTGGTGACCACTATGTAACTTTAGTGGTTCAGGTTCCGGATAAACTGACGGAAGAGCAGAAGACCATACTGAATAATTTTGATGAAGCCACAGGCTCTACAGCCAGAAGGTCGACGGATTCTTCGGGTGACTTCAGCTTTGGTGGTCATAAGAAAAAAGGTTTTGGAAAGAAGAAATAAAGAATATGCAAAGGGCATCCCTGCAGCAGGTAATAAAATTGCATGGGATGCCTTTTTGTGCTATAATTCTTTTGTTTAAAATGCAGGGACAGAAAAGGGATAATTGAATTATGAAATGGACAAAGGTTACAATTGATACAACAACAGAGGCAACGGATATGTTAAGCTTCCTGTTAAATGAATATGGCGTCGAGGGAATTGAGGTGGAGGATAATATTCCTCTGTCAGAATCGGATAAGCAGGCGATGTACATTGATATTCTGCCGGAGCTGCCGCCGGATGACGGTACAGCCAGTATCTCCTGCTATGTGGATGACACAATGGATGTGGAGGAATTATGCCGCTATATCACAGGACAGCTTAAAGAAATGTCGTCTTACATGGATGTGGGTTCCGGCCGGCTGTCCATCGGAGAAACGGAGGATAAGGACTGGATTAATAATTGGAAAGAATTTTTTCATCCCTTCCGGCTGGAGAAAAATATCTTAATCCAGCCTACGTGGATAGAGGAGACAGACACAAGGGAAGAGGATATTGTGGTGTATATTGACCCGGGAACCTCCTTCGGAACGGGCTCCCATGAGACTACAAAGCTTTGTATATCCAATCTAAAAAAATATATCCGTCCCGACGGTACAACAGATGTGTTAGATGCCGGGTGCGGCAGCGGAATCTTAAGTATTATTGCAATGAAGCTTGGAGCCAGAAGGGTTTTTGGCATTGACATTGATGAGCTGGCGGTGAAAGCAAGTAAGGAAAACCTGAAACTTAATCAGATACCAGAGTTAAGCTACACCGTTGTAAAGGGGGACGTGATTGGAGATAAAGAATTTGCCGGAAATATTGCCGGGATTGGGCAGTATGATATTGTGGTTGCAAATATTCTGGCAGATGTTATAATTCCGTTATCAGCGGTAATCAGACCGTTTATGAAGGAAAATGGAGTGTTTATCACATCGGGAATTATCAATACAAAGGAAGAAGCGGTAAAGACTGCCCTGCTTGAAAACGGGTTTGAAATTGAGGATGTACGGCATATGGGCGAATGGGTGTCCATTGTGGCAAGATAATCGGAGAAAGGGAAAAATGAAAGTAAAAGAGTTTGTAAAAAAGAACTGGAACTATATAATTGCATTTTTACTGCCGTGGATATTGGTTGTCATTCATTCCATTGTGAGGGAATCATGGCTTACCGGCAATGGCAGTATTTTATCAGGTGAGGCTGGCACGGTGTATTACGAGCTGTATGTGGAGCTGTGGGATAAGGTGCATCAGGGAGGCTCGCTGTTTTTCAGCTGGAATGCCGGTATGGGAACGGATTATCTGGTTAATCTGTTTCAATACCTGATATCACCCTTTACGCTTTTGATTCTGCTGGTTCCAAGGAGCGGCATTGCAAATATGCTTCAGTTTATTATGGTGTTGAAATGGTCTCTTGCAGCAGTGACCATGACCGGCTTCTTTATGCATACAAAGCACAACCGCATTGAGAAGCACAAAAGGTTTATGAGTCTGGTGCTGGCGGCATGCTTCTTCTTTGGCAATGCCGTGGTTCAGTCACTGTCCAATGTCGGTTGGGGAGATATTCTCATTTTATTCCCACTGGCATTGCTGCTGGAAGAAAAAATGGCAGTGGGCAGAGGCTTTAAACGCTTTTATGGGTGCCTTGCGGCTATGCTGCTGTGTAATTTCAGGCTGGCTGTACCGGCTTTGATTTTTCTGGTTTTGTGGTTTATCCTGCAGTTTGATACGGAGACAAAGGCGGACAAAAAGAATATTTTCCGGTTTGTGTATTGTGTACTGGAAGCTGTATTGACAGGAATGGCGGTAATTCTACCATGTGCCGCAATGGGAAGCAGTATGGCATATGGTGAGCAGGGCACTGCTGCCTTTGTGAAGAGCCTGCTGGTATCCGGGACAGATTTTATCCAGCGGTTGTTTGTATGTGATTCCCTTAATACTGCACAGTCGGGACAGCCGATGCTCTATATTTCCGTGGTAACTGTTGCGGTGGCTTTACTGTATGTTTTTATCCCGGTAAGGAAGAGACAGAAGGGAATATGTATTCTTCTATTGATATTGCTGATTGCAGGCTTAACCAGTGGCGCAGGCAGTCTTCTCTGGCATGGGTATATCGGCATGAGTGTAAATCATGCTGACATTGCCTTTTTGTTATCCTTTTTAATGGTTTTTATGGCAATGACGGTGCTGGCAGATTTACAGAAGCTGAAAATATGGAATGTGCTGGTGGTGCTGGCGGCGGGAACAGCCGCAATGCTGTATGCCTTCTTCCGAATCCAGGTCTATCTGGACTTTTATGTCTATCTGGCAACCTTTTTATTGTATTTTTTCATTTTGCTGCTTTTAGTCTTTTATTGCAGGAAAAGTATCAAATATCATAACATGCTGATTGTATTTTCCGTGTTCTGTATCGGAGAGCTTGCAGTGAATGCCTATATGCAGATGGATGCCCACAACATGTATCCGGTGGAATCCAGCTATTATAATGAACAAAGCGAGGTGCTGGCTGGGACTGTGGAGCCTGAAAAGGGGGAGCGGCTTGCAAATACGCAGACTACGGTGAACTATGGTATGGTACTGAACCAGCCTTCTGCTTCTGCACAGCTTGTAGCGGTAAATACTGCCCTGCAGGATATGTACCGGAAGCTTGGCATGGCAGTATCGGACCAGTATTTTGAATATTTTGGGGGTTCACCGCTTTTAAATACAGTATGCAACATCCGTTATGGTATGAGTCAGGATGCGGTGGCATTCAGCGATGCGGAAAAGAAGGGAGAAAACAACGGATACAGCCTGTATGAAATGAACCGCCTGGCAGGACTGGGCTATATGGTAAATGAAGATGTAACCAGTTGGGATTTAGACCAGCCTTCCCCTTTTGAGGCTCAGAATAATTTTGTCCAGTGTGCAACGGGAGAGGTGGGAATATTTGAGACGGTAACGCCGGAGCTTATCTGCACTTCCCTGTTGGGAGGCGAGAGGCTGGAGGAGGAGCTGACACATGACCATGAAGAGGGAGAGGTGCATGTGGAGGAAGAGGCGAATCCGGTCACAGTGGTGGAGTTTGATGCCAAACAACAGAATTATCATTATTTTTATGAGAAAATGTATTCTGCAGATGTGGTTACTGCAAGCTTTGTAGCCGATGGCGTGACGGATTATTATGTATTTTTGAAGAGTGCAGAAGATGTCTATTCCACGGTGGTGGTTGGGGATACGGCGATTTATGAGGATGCCGTTGCCAGCCGGCAGGAGACATTCCATATCGGAGTGGTGGAAAAGGGTGAAACCATATCCATTGTAACAAATGCTGTGATTGACAATTCAGCTTATAATACCCTTTCCTATCAGATTGCAGCTTTTAAGGAGGAAAATTTTGCCAGGGTATATGATATATTGAGTGCGAATTGTTACCGCATAGATACTTATGAGGACAACCGGATTACCGGTACCATTGAGGCTGGCATGGGCGGAATTATGATGACTTCCGTTCCAGCGGCAAAGGGATGGAAGGTATATGTGGATGATAAACTGACGGAGTATGAGCGTATTGGTGGGGCGCTTATCGGAATCCCGCTGACGGAAGGGGAGCATAAGGTGGAATTTCGTTATGCAACGCCTTATTCCGGAACAGGCAGCGCACTGGCGCTGGTGGGTATCTTCCTGTTTGCAGGGTACTGCGTCTGGGAGAAAAAACAGAAATTGTCAGAAGAGGAAGCTTAATATGCATCGTTTTTTTGTAAAACCGGAGCAACTGAATAGGGATGGGATTCGCATTACCGGGGAAGATTATATCCATATCCGCAACGTACTGCGGATGAAGCCCGGAGAGGAGCTTTTGCTGTGTGATGAAGGTGACAAGGAATATCTCTGCCAGATAACAGGCTATAATGAAAAAGAGGAAGCCGTAGAGGTTAAGGTGACGGATATTTTCGGGAATGCAAGGGAGCTGCCGGTGGAAATTACGCTCTTCCAGGGATATCCGAAGGGGGATAAGCTGGAAACAATCGTCCAGAAGGCGGTGGAGTTGGGAGCGGCAAGGATTGTTCCGGTCATGATGAAGAGAAGCATTGTAAAGCTGGATGCCAGAAAGGCGGAGAAAAAGACAGCGCGATTAAACAGTATAGCCCTGAGCGCTGCAAAACAGTCCAAGCGCGGAAAAATACCGGAGGTTATGCCGGTTATGAGCATGAAGGAAGCCGTTGCATATGCCCGTGATATGGAATTTATTATTGTACCCTATGAGCAGGCAGAGGGCATGGCTTATTCAAGGATGGTGATAGAGCATGCTGCCGGCAAAGCTTCCGTTGCTGTTTTTATCGGTCCGGAGGGTGGCTTTGAGCCCTCGGAGGTGGAGATGATTCAGGCAGCCGGAGGCAGGACAATATCCTTAGGACATCGTATATTAAGGACAGAAACGGCTGGAATGACAGTATTATCCCTTCTGATGTTTCAGATAGAAGAGGACGAGCCGGCAGAGAGGCCGGAAGGAACAGATATTTAGAAGGATGGAGACAGCAATGGAAGTATATTTTGACAATGCAGCAACAACAAAGATGATTTCCGAAGTAAGGGAAATTATGCTGGAGACCATAGATAAGGAGTATGGAAATCCTTCTTCCATGCATTTAAAAGGTGTGGAAGCAGAAAAATATATCCGCTATGCCAGAAATGCCATCAGTAAGCAGCTGAAATGTGAACCGAAGGAGGTTATTTTTACATCCGGAGGTACGGAGTCCAACAATCTGGCTCTGATTGGGGCTGCTCTTGCCAATAAGCGGGCGGGAAATCATATCATTACCACCGGTATTGAACATGCCTCTGTCTATAATCCGGTATTGTTCTTACAGGATATGGGCTTCCGGGTCAGCTTTTTGAGGGTGGATAATGAGGGAAAGGTTGATTTGGAGCATTTGCGGCAGGAACTGTGTGACGATACGATTCTGGTATCTGTTATGGCGGTGAATAATGAGATAGGGGTAATCGAGCCTATTGAGGAAATCAGCGCTGTTATAAAAGCGTATAATAGAGAAAAGCAAAAGAATATTCTGTTTCATGTGGATGCGGTACAGGCATTTGGGAAACAGCTTCTTTATCCGAAGCGGATTGGCGTGGATTTGCTTTCCATCAGTGGACATAAGATTCATGGACCAAAGGGAAGCGGAGCCTTATTTGCGGACAGCAGGGTGAAGCTTAAGCCGGTTCTCTATGGCGGCGGCCAGGAGAAGGGCATGCGCTCCGGTACGGAAAATACGGCGGCAATTGCGGGAATCGGCAAGGCAGCCGAGATAATGTATAGCCGTCTGGAGGAGAACAGGGAGAAAATGAATGCGGTGAAACAGGCATTGCTTACAGGTGCAGCTTCCATTGAAGGAGTGACCGACAATTCAGGAGAGGCGCCCCATATTGCCAGCTTAAGCTTCCGGGGTGTCCGCAGCGAGGTGCTGCTCCACGCACTGGAGGAAAGGGGGATTTATGTCTCTGCGGGCTCTGCGTGCTCCTCGAACCATCCGGCTGTCAGCGGTGTGCTGAAAGCCATAGCTTTGGACAAGGATTTGCTGGAGTCTACCCTGCGTTTCAGCTTTAGTGAGTATAATACGGTGGAGGAGGCAGAATACACAGTACAGGTATTAAAGGAATTACTGCCGGTGCTTCGCCGGTTTACAAGAAAATAGTGATAAGACCCACAGCCCTGCCGGGTGTATGGGCGATAAATGAAGGAGAATGGATGGATGGAATATAAGACATTTTTGATAAAATATGCGGAGATAGGAACAAAGGGAAAGAACCGGTATGTATTTGAGGATGTTCTCTGCAAGCAGATAAGGGAGCATGTGGAGCATCTGGGAGAATTCTCCATACGGAGGGAGTACGGAAGAATTTTTTTACAGGGGGATTCCGGTTATGATTATGAGGATTTAATTAGGGAACTGCAAAAGGTATTTGGAATTGTGGGAATCTGTCCTATTGTAGTGGAAGAATGTATGGAGTTTGATGCGATAAAGGAGAAAGCGATTGCTTACATGAAGGAGTGCTATGGCGACAGCAGACTTACATTTAAAGTAAATGCCAGAAGAGCCAACAAGGCGTTTCCCATGAAGTCCATGGAGCTGAATGGCGAAATCGGACATTTTATTCTGGAGAGCTGTCCGAACCTGTCAGTGGATGTGCATAAACCGGATGTTTTGTTAAATATCGAAATCCGGGACCAGGTTTACCTGTATTCCCAGACAATCAAGGGTGCCGGTGGACTTCCGGTGGGTACAAATGGAAAGGCAATGCTGCTGCTTTCCGGTGGAATTGATTCTCCGGTGGCAGGCTATATGATTTCCAA
>JAXVOW010000213.1:0-2508 GCA_037301995.1 bacterium
TGCCTGATTCCGATTCCATTATCCCGAATAGATAAAACAACACTGTCCTTTTTCTCCTCCGCCGTAAAGCAGATTTCCGCACCAGTCTCTTTTCTGTATTTGATACTATTCTGAATAATCTGATTTAAAATGAAACTTACCCACTTCGGGTCCGTATAAATGGTCTGGTCTGCATTCTCAATCTGTATGGCTATTTTTTTGTTAATCAGTGTCTGCTTATTTCTTTTTACCGACTCATTTACAATATCCTTTACCTTGCACTCCGTCACACAGTAATCCTTATTGGCATGGTTGCTTCTGGCATAAAACAACGCCTGTTCCGTAAAGTCCTCTATCTCATTAATTTCTTCATCAATGCTTTTCGTCACATCATTTTTGTTGTTTTCTATTATCATTTTAGAGGTTGCAATGGGCAGCTTGATTTCATGAATCCACAGCTCAATATAATCCTTATACTCCTCCTGGATATACTTGTATTCGTTTACCATTTCCAGCATGGACTTGTTGGTCTCCTGCAAAATTTCCTCTAGTAGCTGTTCCTCCATTGTCTCTGCCGGCTTTAGCATCTCCACAATCAGATACTTTTCCTCTAACCGGCTGAGCTTAAAAAGCGCATCTTCATAAAAGCTCTTTTTTGACTGGTATTCCAAAAAGCTTCCTAGAAAAAATGCAGTCAATACAACAAGCAGAATATAAATATGGAGAAAAATGCTGATGTGATATAACAGCAGAAAAATTTCTACCGTTCCGACACCTGCCAGCAACAGCAATATGGTTTTCCAGCGGTCCTTCATATATCTTGTAAATTTCATAAACGGACATCCTTTCTGTGTTTTTATAGCAACAGGATATACCCCTGTCCCCGCCTTGTCTCTATGATATCCTGCAGGTCTATCTCATCCAGCTTCTTCCGAATGCGTGTCACATTGACCGTCAGCGTATTATCATCAATAAAGGCCTCACTGTCCCACAAATCATTCATGATATCCTCACGGGATACAATTTTGCCCCGGTTTTTCACCAGACATTTCATGATTTTTAACTCGTTTGCTGTCAGCTCCGCCCTTTTGTCCCTCATCTCAATGCGGCTCTTGGACAGATTCAATACGAATTTACCACAGTTTATCTTTTCCTGTGACACGGCACTGTTTGTCCGTTTTAAAATTGCAACAATCTTCGCAAGCAGAATCTGGGTATTAAAGGGCTTCGTCACATAGTGGTCAGCTCCGTAATGCATGGACAACAGTTCATCCATCTCATTATCCCTGCTGGTTATCATGATAACCGGTACATCCGAAGACTTCCGGAATTCCTTTAAAATATATTCCCCATCCGCATTTGGCAGGTTAATATCCAACAGGATTAAATCCGCATTGTTCTCCATAAGCTCCTGTAATGTGTTATCAAACCGTTCAAGACTGGCAGCCTCATATCCGTTTCGATTTAAAAAGATTTCCAACTCATGGCGTAATTTTTCGTCATCTTCTATGATTAATATTTTCTGCATAAACAACCTCCTGTCAGAGTTTTCCTTAAAACATGCGGATTTCTTTATTGAGGGCAAAGGAGTACAGATAGGTCTCTGACACCGTAAGTCCTGTGAGCTGCTCTAAGGTGTCCTTATAATATAACAGCTGTGTCCTGTAGCGCTCCACCAGCATTTCCTCCTGTCCTTCCTTCACGTGGTCTGTCTTGTAATCCAGCAGAATCAGTGTATCCTCTTCCCGGAAATAAGCATCAATGATTCCCTGTACCACAATCTGTGGGCTTTCCTCATCCATGACAGCCTTCTCTCCTGTTATTTTTTCCGCCGGAACACCAATCACAAACTGCTTTTCCTTATAAAGACATCCTTTTCTGGCTGCCTTCCGCATACGTCTGCCAAGAGAAGAATCCACAAATGCAAAGACCTTATCCTCTGTAATAAAGCTCTTCGTCTCCTCCGGTAAACGCTCCTCTTTTCGCATATTTTCCAGAGCTTCAGCCACCTGCTCCCTGCTCCTCGTTAAAGCATTATCCAAAAGCTCCATGGTCTTATGCATCCAGGTACCCTTCCCGGCAGCGTCCATGGGTTTATCCCCGGCAAGAAAATGTGGCACCGGCGCTTTGTAATCCTCCTTCGCCACCACCGGACGTCTGATAACATCGGAGGGCTCATAATCCGTCTCATAAATCCGCTTAATCTCCGTAACAGAGAGTTTGGATTTTTGGAGGGTAAGTAAATCACCGTCATATTTCCATGCAAGCTTCTCCTCAATCTGCTCTTTTCTGGCAGCCGGTGCGTTTCTCCGCTCCTCCATCCGCTTTCCCTTATCCATCTGCCTCTCCAGGCCGGATTGGATATGGTGCACTGCCAGACTTCTGAAATCATACACCTCCGCCTTAAAATGAATCTCCGGATTATCCAGTGTAACCGGCTGGTCATATTCTGCCGAAAGAATATGCTCGGATTTTTTATCCATACGCTTTCTAACCGTTTTCATAACTTCATGAAATTCCCTGTTGCGG
>JAXVOW010000214.1:0-2100 GCA_037301995.1 bacterium
GCTTTAAGATAAAATACACAAGTATAACCAATACAATAAGCAACGCTACATAAAGCACCTTTGCATACCAGGCATTAAAATC
This sequence comes from bacterium, assembly GCA_037301995.1. GTDB lineage: Bacteria > Bacillota > Clostridia > Lachnospirales > Lachnospiraceae > CAG-590. The sequence continues at coordinate 83 of JAXVOW010000214.1, forward strand.
AAACGAAAACTCTTTATGTGTCTGCCGGGCAGATTCCGTCTTTTCAGAAAATGGCTTTCTTCTGACCTTTTTTGTTCTTCCATCCTCTGTATATTCTACATCTGCAGTCCGCTCTCCTGCCTGTGCCGCTATGATGGAGCGTGCAATCAGTGCAGGCTTTCCCAGTTCCGCCAGCACTTCCGCCTCGCTTCTGCCCTTTCGCATCTCCTCATCAATATAATTTGAATAGTAGCCATAGGAATCCATCATTACCTCCGGTGGCACCTCACCGGTTAAAGCACTCTTTAATTCTTCTAAAAATTCCTGCTTTGTCATTACTTCCTCCTTTACTCTGCCTTTATCACCAGAACACAATAAATTCCTGCCTTAAAAGTCTGCCAGTTTACGCTGTTATATTTAAAATTATCCTCAAAGATAAACTGCATATCCTCCTCATCCTCAACATAATTCTCAATTACAGCCTCATATCTTGGATTTCCTCCATTTACCATGGTATCATATGCGCTTACGCTGTAATCATCAAAATTAGTAAAATAGGCTTTTTCCTTCACATAGAAATTCTCTGTCATACTGTCTGCTGCAGGATAGTCTTCCCTGTTCCATGTATGGTTCTGTTCCATAATCTCGTCCGGCACATTAAAATACGGATGCAGAGTCTCCTCTCCCTGGTCGGGCAGAGGGTCATCCCATGTTGCGTCTAAATGATACCATTTTCCATCTATCTCCACAAGATTCCAGGCATGGTCAACGCCATCTGCTGTACCAATCACAAATTCCGACCTGATACCTGCACATTGAAACAGCAGCTGCAGCGCCTCCGCATAGCCATTACAAACCGCATCCTGATTCACCAGTGCACCATACGCCCGGTAGATGTCACTGCCAGCCGGCTGGGATATGTCTTCACTGTACTTGCAGTGGGTTACCAGATAATCGTGCAGTGCCAGCTCCTTTTCATAATCGGACATACCCTCTGAAATCTGTGTGTCCAATACTGTTTTTATCACTTCATATAATTCCAGTGCCTTTGGCTCTGAATCCGGAATGGGACTATTCTGCAGATATGCCTGCATTGCGTAATAATTAACCGACTGCTTGATGGTAATGGTTACCTTTTTATAAGTATTCCCCACCACCCCCACCTGCTGGTATGTTGCGCCGCTTCCAAATATACCGTCCAGTGATTCATTAATCTGGTTAATGGCATTCACATCCAAATCCTTCAGATAAACGGTAAAGGAGTCCGAGCCCTTCATGATTTCCTCCTCCAGGCGTTCTGACAGGCTCTCCAAATCCGAATAAATATTATTCTCTGTAAAATCCTCTTCTGTATATATTGCAATCTGCTTTTGTACCTCTGGAACCGACAAGTATATCCACACAGCCAGCCCTGCCAGCACAATAATCAGCATAAACACCGCTATTTTCTTATTCATAAGCTTCTCCCTGTTTGGTTTCTACCCAGCTGGTGACGTTACCGTCTGATTGTAACATTGTTATTCATTTCTTGCAAATTAAATGTGTTACAGGTTGTGAATTTTATAAAAATATATTAAAATTATAATCAAATTAAGCGGTAACGGCAAATGCGCTTATCCTTTTAACAATAATGGCTCCGGAGGAAAAACATGGAATTAACAGCAGCGAATGCAACACTAAAACAAATCGAAGAAAACATTCAAAAAGTAATTATCGGAAAAAATGATAAAATCAGGCTTGTTCTGACTGCCCTGCTGGCGAAGGGACATGTTTTGCTGGAGGACACTCCCGGAACCGGGAAAACAAGGCTTGCCAGGGCAATAGCTGCCTCCATCGACGGCGGATTTAAACGGATTCAGTTTACTCCTGACCTGCTTCCCACAGATGTAACGGGCATCAATATCTACAACCAGAAAACCCAGGAGTTTGTATTTATTCCGGGACCTGTTTTCACCAATATACTGCTGGCAGACGAGATTAACCGTGCAACACCGAGAACCCAGTCCTGTCTGTTAGAAGCCATGGCAGAGGGACAGGTT
>JAXVOW010000215.1:0-17322 GCA_037301995.1 bacterium
AAATGATGCCTGGATTTCCATTCACCCTTGTATAAATCTTATCGGAATTATTCTCCACAAACACATCTGCCACATCGGAAAGCTTAACGGGCTCAAGTCCATCCATTCCCAAATCCAGCAAAACAAAATCAGAAAGACTTTCCACATCATCAAATTTTTCACCTACACGGACCAGATAATCCACATCATCCTCTGTCACATAACCCGCCGGAAATTCAAAATTTTGTGCGGTAAGCATTGCAGAAATCATGTCCTTTGTGATAATGGTATTCATATCGGCGCCGTCATAGGCAGCCTCCTTGGCATCCTCAAAGCTGGTCTTCTGCTCCTCTAATTCCTTCTCTCCCTGCTCCAGCTGTACCTTGGACTGGGTAAGCTGACTCTGGGTTTCTGCCTCCTTTGTTTTCAAATCCACGTAGCTGTCATCAATGGTCTTTTTCCCATTGGTAATCTTTTTCAGCGCCTGATTCAGCTGCTTCTTTCCTTTTGCTATCTCTGAAAGCCCGCTGTTGATTTTCGTGAGAGACTCCTCCAGTGAAGTAATATAGGCAGACAACGTATTAAACGTCAGCGGGTCTCCATTTTCATCCTTCTGCTTTGCAAGCTCTGTCTCCATGGTCTCCATGGCACCGGTTACTGCCTGCAGCTGGGCAGTTAATGCCGCATCATCCGGTGAGGCAGCTAATGCCGCTTCTAACTGCGTCTTCTGTGCAGAAAGAGTCTGGTAACTGGAGAGCAGCTCCTTTAAAGAAGCAATTGCCTTTTCTAACTGCTCCTTCTGTTCCTTCAAGGTTTTCTCCTGCTCCTGTAATTCCTTCAGAGCATCATTTACTTCTTTTTCAGAGGTCAGCATCTCATATTTCGCATCATTGATTTTTAATTCCGCTTGTGCAAACTGCTCATTTGCCGTTTTCTGTCCATTTTCCAGCTGGCTCTTTCCACTGCTAATCTGGTTTTCCCCATCCTGAATCGCTTCCTCGGCATCTGCGAACTTATCATCTAAGGCTTTCTTTACCTTTTCATTTACTTCCTTTACCTTGTCTTCCCGGATAATGACCTGTACCGATTCCTCTACGGAACCCATTGTGGTCACGGAGGCTACGCCCTCTACTCCCTCTAAGGATGGCGCAAGGGTATTGTCCACATACTCGCTTAACTCCACGCTGTCTGCATCCGCCTTATCTACTGCTGCCACCATAACTGGCATCATATTCGGATTCAGCTTCATTATAATCGGGCTGCCCACACTGTCATCAAAGAAACCGCTAATCTGGTCAAGGCTTTCCCGCATATCAATTGTTGCAGTATCCATATTCACATCAGAAGTAAACTCAATAATAACCATGGAATAATTCTCTGCGGACATGGACTGCACATTTTCCACATTATCAATGGTGGCAACTGCCTGTTCAATAGGCTTGGTTACTCCGGTTTCCACTGCTTCCGGACTGGCTCCCGGATAGGTTGTCATTACAACTGCATATGGCAGCTCCATAGACGGAAGTAAATCCACCGTCATCTTGGTATACGCCACAACGCCAAGAATAATCACCAGTACAATTCCTACGATTACCGTATAGGCTTTCTTAACACTGAATTTTGCTATCATCTCATCCTCCATTTTCCTGTTTGCTCATATCTCTTCTCGGATGCTTAAAGGCTGTGGGGAAGGTTGCAATATCCAGCATACAGGCAACCTCCGTCCTTCCATCCAGCAAGTCCTCCGATATGTATGTGACACTTGAATCATCATAACTAAGGGTCAGATTTTTGTATTCAATAACTTCATCCTTTATCATGGTGATATTTATATTAATATAATGGTTTGCACGGTATAAAAAGGAATACTCCAATTCATAATCAGCATATTTTCCCGAAATATCGTCTAATATTTCCCGGGCACCTTCAAACTCTAAAAACTGTTCCTTACCAATCGGAATAGCGCCATATTCCTTAAATCCTTCATCATAGACATATGACAGATAATAGGTCTGCACCTCAGGGGATACCTTGTCCTTATTCTCATTTTCTTTGTAAATCTGCAGCCAGATTTCACCGGACGGAGTCACGCTGATATATCCCTTCTGCGAAATATCCGCCTCCTGAATCTGATTGTCATTATCAATACTGTAAACCAGCGTATTTTTCTTTCCGTCTGCCGTCTGCTGCAGCAATAAATAATCCTTTGTAGGAAAAGTAAGAATGTCTGTCTCCAATTGTTCCAGATTTTCCAGACGGTCACAGACAATCTGACATTCCTTTGAATTCAGATACCACAGCTTGTGGTAATTCTCCTCCTTTGTCAGGACAAACGCCTCATGAATACCATCCTTGTTATAATCGTCATAAATGAAGTTTTCTACCTTTTCATTGTTGACGGATTCAAACATGGTAAGTAAGTCTCCTCTGGAAAAATCTGCCTCAGTCTGCAGCACACTTTCCTCTGTCTCCTCCAAAGATAACGTAATCGCCGCCTCATTTTCGCTTTTCGATTCAGCCAAATCAAGAGAGCACCCTGAACATAACATTGCCAGCAAAAGCATTCCCCCATAAAAAAACAACTTCTTCATCCGCCAAAATCCCCCTTACATAAGGAAAATACAATATCCTGCCACTCCAATACTGCCCTGGCAGCTGTTGCCTCTGTCAATGCCTTCTGAATCCGGTCCACATCATCAACGAAAACCTCCGCAGAAAGCTTCACCTCCTGTCCGTATTCACTGTCTTTTATCTCAATTCCCTCATTTCCCAGAATATACTGGATTTTACCCAAATCTGTGTAATTCGTGGTAATGGTTACAGGAGCTGCCATCCGCTTACAGACAATCTCTGTGGCAGCAATACACGCCTTTGCCGCCTCCGTATATGCCCTGACCAGACCTCCGGTTCCAAGAAGGGTTCCTCCGAAATATCTTGTCACCACAATACATACATTGCAGAGCTTATTGCCGGTAATCACTTCCAATATCGGCTTTCCCGCCGTACCTCCGGGCTCGCCGTCATCGCTGAACCGCATAAGAGGCTGCTCTTCTCCAATTGTGTAGGCATAGCAGTTATGTCTGGCATCATAATGTCTTTTTTTTATTCCTGTAATAAACAGATTTGCTTCTTCCTCGGTTTCCACGTGAGAGACATAACCAATAAATCTGGATTTTTTCTCTACGATTTCACCTGTTCCCGGTTCCAGAATTGTAACATATTCCTTTTGCATTCCTGTGTTCACCTCTGTCTATGTAATCTTCCTTCGCTATCATATCAGATTCTGTCCACAAATGCTATAGAAATCCATTTCCGGTCCCTTTTACACATTTGCCATGTTCAATAGTTTCCCTAGGCAAGTATTTATTATATGCCCTTTTTTCTATTTGTCAATATTGAATAAAGATAGATTTTTTTGTCCATATTTGATACAATGAAGAAAAATCATTTGCTGGTACAGGTTATCGCAGGAGGAACCATATGAACTATTCAAAAAAAAATACACAGAAAAAGCAAAAAAAACTAGTATCCAGGCATACCAAAAATAAAAAGAAATTTTCCTACATCCTATATAAAACTTTTCTTTTTATTTTCATATTCTGTATTCTGGCCGGTGCCGGCGCCGGTATCGGTATGTTTACTGCCATAATTGACAGCGCTCCGGATATTGACGGAATTAAAGAGAGTGTCCAGTTAGAGGGCTTCCAGACTACCATATATGACCAGGAGGGCAAGGAGGTCACAACCTTATCCACCGCCAACTCCAACCGTGTCTACGTGGAGTATGACGACATACCGGAACAGCTGGTTAACGCCTTTGTCGCCATTGAGGACGAGCGTTTCTGGGAACATAACGGTATCGATGCCAAGGGTATCCTCAGAGCATTTTTTGTAGGTATCAAAAACCGCAATTTTTCAGAGGGTGCCTCCACAATTACCCAGCAGCTGATTAAGAACCAGATTTTTAATGTGGGACTTAACGAAAGTACCTTTATGGATTCCCTGAAGCGTAAGATACAGGAACAATATCTCGCCATTGAACTGGAAAAACAGATTGACAAAAAGGATATTTTAGAGCTCTATTTAAACGCCATCTATCTAGGTGAGGGAGCAAACGGTGTACAGACTGCATCTGAGATTTACTTTGGCAAGGAGAATTTAAAAGAGCTGACCATATCAGAATGTGCGGTTATCGCTGCCATTACCCAGAGCCCGACGGAATTTGACCCGGTTCTCTTTCCTGAAAACAACCAGAAGCGCAAGAATATCGTCCTGCAGAAAATGCTGGACCAGGATATGATTACACAGTCCGAATATGCGGAAGCCATGTCGGATGACGTATATGCCCGTATTTCCCTGAACAATCAGGACGATAAGGAAACCCAGAAATCATACAATTCTTATTATATAGATACCGTCATCAACACATTAACCACACAGCTGGTGGAGGAGCTGGATTATACTGAGACACAGGCGTACAATGCCATATATTCCGGCGGTTTAAGTATTTACATCAACCAGGATGCCGCCATCCAGAAAATATGCGATGACGAAATTAACAATCCTGACAATTATCCAGCCGGCACCAGCGTAGCCCTCAATTATGCGCTGACCCTGACGGACCCTAAAAACGGGGAGCTTCACAATTATTCCAGCAATCATCTTCTGGCATACTACCAGGAGAAGACCGGAAATCAAAAATATAACCTTATTTATTCCAGCGAAGACACTGCCCGGGCTGCAGCAGACGAATACAAGGCTGTACTTATGGAGGAAACCGGCTACCAGGAGCTGGCGGAATCCTTTTCCACCACCATCCAGCCACAGGCCTCCTTTGTTATCATGGACCAGGCAACCGGATATGTGAAGGCTGTCTGTGGCGGCCGTGGGGAGAAAAACGGTAACCTTACCTTAAACCGTGCCACGGATTCCAAGCGGCAGCCCGGCTCCACCTTCAAGGTATTAGCCGCCTATGTTCCCGCACTGGACACCGCCGGTATGACCCTTGCCACCAGCTATGTGGATGAAGCCACCAATTACAGCAACGGTACTCCGATTAAGAACTGGTACTCCGGATACCGGGGACAGCAGACCATCCGGACGGCTATCAAGGATTCCATGAATATTATTACAGTCAAATGTTTTCAGGACGTGACGCCGCAGGTTGGTTATGATTATCTGTGCAATATGGGAATCACCACCCTAAAAAACGGGGAGACCTCAGTAAATGGTATGGCAGAAAATGACATTAACGAATCCATGTGCTTAGGCGGTTTAACGGAAGGCGTGACCAACCTGGAATTAACCGGGGCATACGCCTCCATTGCAAATGCAGGAACCTATGTAGAGCCTACCTTTTATACAAAGGTTTTGGACCACGACGGCAATGTTTTAATTGACAATACACCAGAGACAAAGCAGGTTATGAAGGAAACCACCGCATGGCTGATTAATAACGCCATGCAGGATGTTGTCACCTCCGGAACCGGAACCGCTGCCAGATTAACCAGCGGAATGGTGGTTTCCGGCAAGACCGGTACAACCTCCAGCAATTACGATTACTGGTTCTGCGGCTCTACCCCTTACTATACTGCCGGTATCTGGATGGGATACGATTCCAATACCGATTTTTCAAACAACAATTATCACAAGGTAATCTGGCGTAAAATCATGGATGAAATTGTTGTGGCAGAGAGTCAGGATACCTCAGCTTCCTTTGAGAAGCCAGGGGATATTGTCACTGCACAGGTCTGCTCCACCTCCGGCATGCTGCCGGTTAAGGGACAGTGCAAAACCACCATAACCGAGTATTTTGCAAAGGATACGGTTCCTACCAAAACCTGTGATTTACATCAGACTGTAGAGCTGTGTGACGAAAGCCATTACAAGGCTACCAAATATTGTCCGGATACCACAACCTACCACTATTCTGTAGATGATGATGGCAATATCACCTTAGAAGACGCTGATTTTGACCTTCCGAATGATTTTACGGATACGGATTGTCCAATCCACACCAAGGAGGCTCAGGAAGACGGAGAGGATGACGATTCCACCTCCACCGAAGACGCCAGCATCATTTATGAGATATCTACCGTGGTAGAAGGCGGAGGAAGCATATCGGGACCGACAGAGGCCGCATATGGAGAATCTGTCACATTAACTTTTATACCAAATGATGGCTTCGTCATTTCAAACGTTACCGTTGACGGAGTCGCCAAGGGAGCCATTTCCTCCTATACCTTTGACAAGATATCCAATAACCATACCGTTATTGCAACCTTCACCGCAAGCGAGGGAACGGAAGCTCCTCCTGGAGAAGTGGTTCCCGGTGAAGGAGCCTCCAATGATGGGCTTCCGGTAAAATGGCGATACTACTTTACCCATATTGCCGCCACAGCAAAGAGCATATTTGGAATCAAACTATAATCCTTAACGAAGATTCCACAATAGGATGTTTCCTATAAATAAAAAAGGGGTGCTGCACTGGTTTTTTAAAAGCTTTCCGCTCAGTGCGCAACCCCTTTTTCTATTTTGACATTTTAGGCTGAAATATCAGAGATGCGATATACGCATAGATTAATGCTGCGGAAGTTCCCACAGCCGCCATCTTAAAGCCACCCCGGAACAATCCGATAAAACCATCACTGTCAACTGCTTCCTTGATTCCCTTCCAGAGATTGTAACCAAATCCCGTCAGTGGCACGGAAGCCCCGCTGCCGGCAAAATCCAGAAAGGGTTCATAAATCTGCAGTGCTCCGAGAATTGCCCCGGTACACACTAAAATCACCATAATTCTGCCCGGCATCAGTTTTGTCTTTTCCATCAGAATCTGTGCTGCCACACAAATCAGCCCGCCAATTACAAATGCTTTGATATAATCCATATTTTCTCCTTCCACATTATTTTTCTGTCTAGGCAATTGCGAAACTCATTATTTCAAAATGTGAGTTGTGCAAATGTAACAAATTTATGTTTGTAGGACATTTGAGAATGCCAGTGCTTAGCGAGGTATTTTCGAGCTTAGCACTGCTGTATTCTCAATTAAGTGCAAACGGTCCGAAAAACATATTTGTTACATTTGTACAACGCAGGCTTTCAAAAATTGAGTTTTGCAATTGCTTATACTTTCCTATCCAACATACTCTTTATGCATCTTTTCTCTTTTCAATCACCACTGCATGGGCAATTCCCGGCACCGTCTGTCCCTCGTTATAACTGACGGTGGATAACAGTGCCCCTGTCGGCACAAACAGAATGCGATAAATAGCTCCCTGCCGGATTTCATTCATCAGCTTTCCCGCCAGGGTTACGGCAGAGCAGCCGCAGCCGGAACCACCTGCATGGGTATCCTGCTCCGGGTCGTTATAAATTTCCATTCCACAGTCCATGTGTACCCTGGAAATGTCATAACCCTGGTCCAGGAGTAGTTTACATAATATTTCTTTTCCCACACTTCCCAAATCACCGGTTACAATACGGTCGTAATCCTCAGGCCCCCTGTCAAAATCCTTCAAATGCTGATAAATCACATCCGCTGCAGCCGGTGCCATGCAGGCTCCCATGTTCAGGGAATCCTTCACACCGTAATCCACCACCTTTCCCGTGGTAATTCCGGTAATACTGACATCCCCGTATTCTCTGGATAATACAAATGCCCCACAGCCGGTCACTGTCCAGGTGGAAGACATGGGTCTCTGGTTGCCATATTCCAAAGGAAAACGGAACTGCTTTTCCGCTCCGCCAAAATGGCTGGATGCCACTGCCAGAACCGTATCTGCATATCCGGCATGCACCGTCATGGAGCCAAGGGACAATGCTTCTCCCATGGTGGAGCAGGCGCCATACAGCCCAAACAGCGGAATGTTAAACTCCATCAATCCAAAGGTTGTGGCAATCAGCTGCCCCAGCAAATCCCCTGCAAACAGGTATCTCACATCCTCCGCTTTCATCTTTGCCTTTCGCAGTGCCAGCAGAGAGGTCTGGCGCATCATCTCGCTCTCTCCCTCTTCCCAAGAGTCCTTTCCAAATGTGGGGTCCTCCACAATTTCATCAAAGGTATCCTTTAGAGGACCCTCTCCTTCCTTCGGTCCCACAATACTGGCTGCAGACATGATATACACCGGTTTTTCAAAGGCAAGGCTCTGTTTTCCAATCTGTAGTCCTTTCGTCATCCTTTCACCTCAATTCCAATAAAATGCAAAAAAGGTGCTATCTTTCGATAACACCTTTTCCTCATGTATTAGTATAGCTGCCGCCAGCTTCTTTTATTCACGGCAGTAAATGCATTTTCATCTACTGTTTATCCAGTTCACTGGCATCTCTGCCAAGCTGTTCTGTGTTTTCGTTTTGCTCTTCCACTGACTCCTGCACATTTTTCTGAATCTCTATTGCCTGTTCCTCAACGCTTTGCAGCTGCTCCTCTTCATCCGAACTGCCACAGCCTGTCATCACACTCATTCCAACCATCAACAAACCTAATAAAAATAATTTTTTCATAAAATCCATATTCTCCTTTCAGCTATTATCTCGCTTCACCGCTAATCATCCATGGAGATGGTTGCGCCACCATTACGCTTCTCTTATCGCTCTTGGACACCGCAATCTGCAAAACCTCGGTATTCTCTATATTATATTTTGCGAAAATATTCTTAATACTAACCACCATATCCAGCTCCAGCGTATAAATGATAAACTGGCATTTCGGATTCACCTTAAGAAGTACCTTGATTTCCTCCTCTAACCGCTTGGATGCCACAATAAATGCAAGCCTCGGAACCAGAACTCCTGCCATGCTCTCCTCCGTTACATTGGAAATAATTTCTATATTATGTACGCCGAACTTGCTGACATTATCCTGCAAAGAACGCATATCCCTTGCGTCCGGCTCCACTGCAATAATTGTACCCTCACTGGCTTCAATGGCAGCCTCGATGGCAATGCTTTCACCGCTTACAATGCAAATGGTATCTCCCACATCGCAGGACAGCATATTCATGATAACCGCGCGGATTTCATGTCCCACATAGTTGACGGAGCCCTTTGAGAAAAATTCATTTTTGATTCCGTAACGGGAAGCCTCCCTTGTATTCTCATTGATAATAAAGATAACCAGCGGTTCTGTAATCTTCTTGTCCATAAATTCCTTGACCTTGCAGGTCTTCACATCATCACCGCTGCTGATTCCCGTTCCAATCCACATATCATAATCGCCGTAACCGCCTTCCCACAGCTCATAGAACAAATCCGGCTGGCTCTCATCGGCAAAAATCATCACCCTCTTATGGGTCTCAATGGTAGGAAGTACATTTTTCTTCTTTCCGCAGATGTTCAGCATCTTAATTTTTTCCGGACTCACCCCCATGCGGTCCGCAAAATTCCCTACCCATGCTAACATCTCATTGTTGCTGTACACCTTCATTCCGCTTGACTCCATAATACTACCTCCCGTCTCTGGTAACCCTTGTGCAAATCATCATAATTTACCTGACATTATCCATATATTTCTTCTCATTTCCTCCACTGAACAAATGTATCTCTCAGCCTTTGTTTTCTTCGAAAATTACATTCATATTCATGGATTCATTGTACCGCAATGAAGGATGTATGTCAAAACATAATTGTCCAAAAAATGTATTCACAAATTATAGTGCCCCTATATCCTCTTTCCCATGACTACCATTCCATCATATGTTACAACATTCTGTTTGAGATAAAATCCTTCTGTTGCCTGGCCTTTTGAAGTCAGCAATATGATTTCCTTTATTCCCATCCCTTTCAGACGTTCCTCGAACTCCACAAATGTCCTTGTGCCGAGACCTCCTCTTTGCATATTTCTTTTGACACAGAATTCTTTGATATTAAAATTCACTCCATCAAAATACAATTCAGAGTTTCCAAAAATCATTCCACAAAGCCCTCCGTCCAAATAGGCACAGATTCCATAAAAATCGGGCAGTGCGAACATTTCTTCAAGCTGCAGCCTTGATATTTCTTTAAAAATAATGTCCATATCCTTTACTCCCGATTCACTTTTTACAGTTTTCTTTATTTTATTTCAAGCAAGCCTCTGCACCGGTTAAGAACAGCATAAATTTCCTGTTTTCTTGGAATCACCATGTTGCCAGAAATACCGCCCTCGCAAAATGCGGTAAACCCGTTCTTCTCTATCTTTTCCCACAGCTGCTCCACTGCCTGTCCCAGTGTCTTTTTCCCATCAAAATAATGCAGCTTCATATACTTTACAATCTGTACCAGTGCCGACAGCTGTTCCGTATCCACAAGCTGTTCCACATATCGTAAATCCACCATTTCCTTATTGATGGAAATGCTTTCCCTTCCCATAACCTTTGTCTTAATCCGGTTGTCCTTAAGAAATGCCATATCCCTGTCTGGAATCCGCAAAAATACCGGCTTATCCGCCTTTTCCACACCAGCCAGAACCAGAGGGAAGCTCTCTGCCTCCTTCTTGGCAAGCTCTGTTATCTCCACCGGAACATACCGGTTCATCTGTATAATACAGTCTGCCTTGTGGAAATAAGAGCCGGAGCTTCCTGCCACTAAAATTGTGGAAATTCCTGCACTCTCATATAGCTCCTGCACCCTGTCAATAAACGGTATAATTGGTTCCACCTCCCGGTGCACAACCCTCTGCATCAGCTCATCCCGAATCATGAAATTCGTGGCGCTGGTATCCTCATCAATCAGAAATACCTTTGCCCCGGCTTCCATTGCCTCCACCGTATTTGCCGCCTGGGAGGTGCTTCCGCTGGCATCCTGTGAATAAAATGCCACCGTGTCCTTTCCATTTGGAAGATTACGGATAAACATGGAAATATCCACCTTCTGAATATTTCTTCCATCCTCAGCACGAAGCTTCATGGCAGAAGCATCGGTTATCACATATTCCCTTCCGTCCCCTGCTATATGATTGTATACTCCAAGCTCCAATGCCTTAAGCAGTGTAGATTTGCCGTGATATCCGCCCCCCACAATCAGGGTAATTCCCTGCCGGATTCCCATTCCCTTTATGGTTCCGTAATGGGGAAGCTCCAAAGCCACCTCCATGGATTCCGGTGACTTAAAGGGCACAGCCTCCTTCATGGCAAGCTGGGACACACCGGACTTTCTCGGCAAAATGGAGCCATTTGCCACAAAGGCTGCCAGTCCAAGCTTCGGAAGCTGCTCCCTGATATACTGCTGGTCTTCTGCTAAATCGGCGTTCTTTACCAGCTCCTCTTTGCGATAGGCAGAGACAAACAAGGTCTGTTTCACGCAGATTGGAAGAAAATCAAATAAAATCTTCTCCAGTTCCCTTGCATTAATGGTTCTGCCGTTTGCCGGAAAGCCAATCTCCATCCTTACGGTAATATCTCCGTTTTCTGCATTTATCACACAGGCACTGCGGTTTAAAATCTCCTGTCCCGGCTGGCTTACACTAATCAGCCCGCTCTTACCGGAGCCCTTTGCCTTAAAGGAATACTCACGCACCCTTCCTGCCAGTTTCCGCAGCAAATAGTCCTGCAGGGCAATTTTTTTGTGGGGTGCATCAAACAAACCGGCATCGAAGCCAGCCCTCTTACCAGCTACCAGAACACTTACCTTTGACGGTGCCGCAAAGGGGTCTCCCTGCACATGGTCAATGGACAATACATAATCCGCAAACTGGTACTTTCCTCTGGTATCTTTATATGCCGGATAGCCCTTATGGTCTATTCTCCTTAAACACTCTCTTAAATCTGAATCTCTCATTGTATTTTCCTCTCTTATGCTAATTACTGTATGTAATCATTGCATTTTCATTATAATTTGTCAACTGTTTTCCCCTTTTAACTGCAATCTGCCTCACCTGTTTTTTCCCATTTCCTATATTGACAAATACTGCTGTATTTGCTATTTTTATTATTGTTGACACATCAACATTTATACCAAAAAAGAGGAACCAATATGATAGAACGCTTTGAATTATTCACAACAACCATTGGACAAATTTATAAGAATTTGCAGCGAATTAAGATGCAGGAAATGGCAGAGTTCCAGCTAAAGGGAACCCATGTCATGTGCCTGTTTGAATTGAACCGGAACAAGGAAGGGCTTACCGTAACACAGCTAAGCGCCCTCTGCGGTGAGGACAAAGCCGCCATATCCCGGACAGTTTCCGATTTGGTGAAACGGGGGCTTGTCACCGCCGATTCGGAAAAGAAATACCGCGCCCCGCTTCTTCTCACCCCTGACGGACAGGCCACCGCTGACCGGATTGACGAAATGGTGATGGAAGCCGTATTAGCAGGTGGCGATGGCTTAAGCGAACAGGAACGCGTCAATTTTTACAAGGCGCTTACCACCATATCTGACAATCTGAAGCATTATCTCAATGATTAACGAAAACGCCGGGGCATCAGGCAAGCCGGTATTGCAGCCATTCATAGATTAACCGGCTGCCCTCTGAAATGTCCTCCGGCAGTAGTGCCCTTGCCACCAGCTTGCTTTCTGCTTCCGGATGTTCCACCTGTTTTAAATGGGCATAATCTCCGTCTATCCGCTCCACCACATACAAAATTGCTTCCATCTTTCTTTTCACACCTCATTTTCTTTCTAAATTTACTTAAGACAATTATTACAAAGCTCCCTGTTTTTAAATTCTTCCATACTTTCTCTTATAGGCTTCCACATCTGCCTCATTTTTTGCAAGCTCCGCAAAGCACAGCTTTCCGGATACCGGGTCCCGAAAGCCCACCGTCATCTCACCTGTACAGATACTTTTATCCACCTCAATTGCAAAATCCTTACAGGCTTCCGGAACCGGTACTGCATTCCTTTTCTTTCCAAACAAGTGCATAGTACTCCCCTTTCCCAAAAATAATTAATCCTACATGGCTTTTATCATACCCCACTAAGGGTGAAATGACAACTGCTATTCTATTTTACCGGATTATCATGTGCTTTTACCTACTTGTTTTTTCTGCATTTCTTCCAGTGTATGCATAACGGCATATACTTTGATAAGATTGCTCCAGTCATCTTCCCTGTGAACCCATTGGGTCATATACTGTTTAATATCCTGCATAGTCCAGTTATTGTCCATTCTCTTTTCCTCCTGTTTTTTAATTAAGGTTGTTGGCTTGGTTTAACTTTCCTGCGTAAATCCTACATAAAGTAAAGCTTGTTTGTTTTTATACTTATATTTTAACAATATTCACGTGAATAGTCTATTAATATTTTTTGCATATTCACGTGAATATAATTCATTTACTACTCTATTTACAGGTATAGATAAACATGTTACATTAAAATTTAATGGAATATTTATATAATTTACACTTATCCCAAACACATAAATGAAAGGTTGTTTTATGTCAATATCAAAAGCCCAGCAAAGAGCTGTAAATAAATATGTAAAAAACAACTACGACAGAGTCAATGTTACTTTCCCCAAGGGCAGAAAAGACAAATTAAAAGCACATGCCGCCGGAAGGGGAGAATCCCTCAATGCATTTATCAACCGTGCAATTGATGAGGCACTGGAACGGGATAATGGAAATAAACCATCCTGACTGGTACTACAATTAGTATAATGCACATGTACATGTATTTCAATGGTATCATTTCACAAACATGTACATGTATTTAGGCATATTTTTGTTACCTTTGCACAGTATAAAAGATTATCCATACAAAGTACTCAAAAAAACAAATATTTTTATAAACAAGTTTTTAAAAAGGAGATATATAATGTCATTAACTGAAAGCCAAAAACAGGCACGTTATAATTATGCAAAGAAATCACTAAAACGCATTCCTTTAGATGTTCAAAAGACCAAATATGAGGAAATCCGTACCGCTGCCCAGAACGCCGGGGAATCCGTTAACGGATATATCAAAAAGGCCATTGATATGCGAATGGCGGAGGAACATTCGTGATATCATACCAATATCTTAGTATTTATTTCCCCAAACAAAGAAAAGGAAGGTTGTTTTATGCCTATCTCAAAAGCGCAACAGGAAGCAGTTCACAGATATGTAAAAAAAAATTATGACCGCATCGAATTAATGGTAAAACCCAAAGGCAGAAAGGACGAATTAAAAGCACATGCCGCCGGAAGGGGAGAATCCCTTAATGCATTTATCAATCGTGCAATTGATGAAACACTGGAACGGGATATACGAAGGGAGCTATCATAATGGCTTACAGTAAAAAAAAGACAGAATACAATATTGAGTATGCAAAAAAAATATTAAACGCATACCGTTAGATGTTCAAAAGACCAAATATGAGGAAATCCGTACTGCTGCCCAGAACACTGGGGAATCCGTTAACGGATATATCAAAAAAGCAGAATTACAGCCATAACCATTTTCTCTAAACGCTGGGAATCACATTTTGTGCATTTCCCGGCATTTATTTTTTCCTTGTTTTTTATTTTTCCTATTGACAACTTTCTTTGTCAATGATATGATTCGTGTGACAAATAAATTTGTCATTTTGCAAATTTTTTATGTCAATTTAATTTAGGAGATGATAATATGCCGCTTTATAACCGGTTGAAGGAATACCGTGCACGGATTTCCGTCAACCAGCAGGAAATGGGCGCTCTGGTAGGCACCTCCAGACAGACCATCAGTCTGATTGAACGCGGGGATTATTCCCCTTCCGTAACACTAGCCCTGAAAATTGCCAGGGTATTTGATGTTCCGGTGGAAGATATTTTCTATTATGAGGACGAAAATGAAGGAGAAGAAGAATATGAAAACAAAAAATGAAACCGTCACCGCTGACACCCCACAATACATTACCAAAACCAAGAAAAAATTTGTCATCCGGATTATACTCTCATTGCTTGCCGGTGCAGTTTTTGGCTTTGTAACTGCCTCATGCATCAATACCTTTAAAGAACATACCACTGGAACCGTAAAAATGATACTTCAAAAGCTTCCATTTATACAGCTTTACGTCTTTCCGTGGCTCATGCTTGCATTTACGGTTGTCTGTATTATCATCAATGAACACTTTATGAAAAAAAGCCAGATACAAATTGATACCTGGGATGGTGAGGATGATGAACACATCAACCTTGCAGACCTTTATTTAAATAAAACCAGTCTGGTATCCAGTATTCAGATTGTGGGCGTACAGATATTTTTTGCAATCATAACCTATAGTCTGATGAAAAACATCCAGTCTGCAGTGGACTCTGCCATGATTTTAATTGCTGTTGTCATTTATTTTATAGGTCTGCTCAGTTCTATTTTCCAGCAAAACCATCTAATCCGGCTTATAAAAGAATATGCACCTGAGAAAAAGGGCAGTGTTTACGACAAAAATTTCCATGATGTCTGGCTTGCCAGCTGCGATGAGGCAGAACAGCATATGATATACGAGGCAACATATAAAACCTTCCGGTTTATGAACCATGTATTTTCCATCTGCCTTTCCGCTGCAGTCATCGCCGGCATATTTTTTCCAATTGGTATCCTCTGCGCCATTATGATTGGTCTCCTCTGGCTTATCATGACACTGTACTACTCAAGGGAAGCCATAAAGCTGGAAAACAAGCGGTAAGCCTGTTTTTATGCAGATAGAATATGGATAAGGAGGGCATCAATTGAATTATACCATTTATTATTTGTGCTGTTTGTTACCTCTCCTGCTTATCTTCCTAAGCCGCAAAAAAAGGAGAAAACAAATCATAGCCCATCATATAAAAAGAAAAAAATGGAATAAGGAGAACAAAATTATGACTGAATTTGCAAAACAATTTATTGGTGAGAAATGTATAATCTATCTATTTGAATCCCAGATTGCCGGCACCATTAAGGAAATATCCGAAGACAGCAACGCTATTCTGATAGAGGACGGCAATAACACAGAAATCATTAATTTGGAATATGTAACCCGAATCCGGAAGTATCCGGTAAATAAGAAGGGAAAAGAGAAATCGGTTATACTGGATTGAGCCCGCCTCTGGCTCATCCTGACTCGTCACTCCTTTAAAGGGCAATTTGACCGGCTTCCCCTTATTTCTTACTATATACTATCTCAACAACTTATTCCAGTAATACTCTGTATAATAGTTTGATAACTGGGTTTTTCCCAAAATAACTGCGCCAAGACTATAATTTCCGGAGGAATCCTTCACAAACGCAAGCTGGGTTGCAGCTGTTTTATTCGTATAATCAATAAAACCATCCGTATCTATACCGTATTGTCCGTTTCCCTGCACAATAACCACGCTTTGACTGCCCTCTGTTTCCATATCTATATTCTGTATTACAAAATTATTCTTAAGCTTTGAACCATAATTTTCTCCGCCATCCGGAACAGGACTGTCCATAAATTCCACTATAGCGTTCCGGACTTCCTTATCCCCATTCAATATCGCTGCTCCATAATTTGTAAAGGCTGCCACATAATTTACGCCCAATACCACAAGCATTATGAGCATGGCAGCAAAAACCAAACCGCCCCATGAACTGCCACCATTTACATGCTTATCCCTCTTAAGCGGATAAACAGGGTAAAACAGCCAAGCCCATAAAATCAAAGATATTTTTCTCTCATACAGAACATTTACTAAAATGACATCCACAATAAACACTATCCCACAAAAAGAATACAACGGAGCAAGCTTCATCATATTAAAAAAAATGTCTATCCTCGGCTGTGTTACAACCCATAACATTGTTATAATCATAAGCAGCATACATGCATAAATTATAATCCGTCCAAGCTTCACCACGATATGTATATCACTTACCGTACTGCTATATGAACTGCTGTCATAAACACCAGTGCTGCTGATTGAACGGGTTACTACCGGCTCCTCCGGTCTGCCAAAATCCCACGGATTTTCCTGATTTAGCTGACTTCCCATTTTCTGCTGTTCCGGTTCACCTGACAGGCGAAGACCTCCTGCTTTCTTATCAGAATTTTCATCATTTGCCAGTTTTAATTCCATTTTCGCTTCCTCCTCATTATTTTCTTTTACTCTATTTTCTTACACCACCCATTTTAGAAAACGTTTGGTGTCACACTTTCCTTAACGCCTTTACACTTTTTGCCGCTCCTGCTATCTCAAACCCACTGCCGGAATAAATGCAGCTGTACACAGTGCCGTATTTTTCCGTTTAACTGTTATAATGGGCTGCTAATTGCGATGCGGGTATTCTCCGCATCATAAGCATAACGAGCTCCGCCTGCTTTATAAGCTATCCGGCGGCATCGTACTCCCTGGTCTCCGTGAAGCCGTCCGCATTGTATTCACACCGCACGATTTCTCCCCCCGGGTGTTTTTCTTCCCAGGTCGTCATAGGTGTAGTCCGTCATCCGCATTTCACCGGTCATCC
>JAXVOW010000216.1:0-1868 GCA_037301995.1 bacterium
ACTGTGCCGGTACATAAGAACCAATCTGTGCCATTAACACGATTAACGCCACCTGCCGCATATAGGTGGATTTACCAGCCATATTCGGTCCGGTGATAATGGATACCCGGTTTAAGTCATTGTCTAATAACGTGTCATTGGTAATGAAGGAGTCGTTATCCAGTACCTTTTCCACCACCGGATGGCGTCCCTCCTTAATTTCAATCCGTCCCTCCTCGTTGATGGACGGACGGACAAAATGATTCTTCTCCGCAACGTAAGCAAGGGATGCCAGAGCGTCCAAATCTGCAATGATTTTTGCCGCCTTTTGTACTCTTTTTACTTCTTTTGCAAGATTATCCCGAAGTTCCACAAATAAATCATACTCCAGACCAAATAAACGGTCTTCTGCACCCAGAATCTTGCCTGCAATATCCTCCAGCTCGTCAGAGGAATACCGTTCAGAATTGGCAAGTGTCTGTTTCCGGATAAAATGCTCCGGCACCAGTTTTTTAAAGGAATTTGTGACATCAAAATAATACCCGAAGACCTTGTTAAATTTAATCTTCAGATTTTTAATTCCGGTAGCTTCCCGCTCTTTCGCTTCTAACTCAATCAGCCAGTTCTTTCCGTCTGATTTGGCATTTTTTAGCATGTCTACCGTTTCATTATAACCGTCCCTGATGATACCTCCTTCTTTTACAAGGATTGGTGGCTCATCCACAATTGCCGCCTCAATCGCTGTGCACAGGTCAGCCAGCTCATCTAATTCCTGCTCATATTCCGCTAAAAGTCCCTTGTCAAACTCCTGCAAAATTGTTCTCACATGGGGTAATATGGCGATAGAATTTTTAAAGGCAATCAAATCCCTTGGGTTTGCTGTTTTTAACGTAATTCGTGTCATCAGGCGCTCTAAATCATAGACTGCACTTAAGTACTCTCTTAATTCATCCCGGGTTATCATGGAATTGTTAAGCGCCTCTATTGCATCCAAACGGTTTTCAATCATTTCCTTGCGGATACAGGGCTGTTCCACCATGGAACGAAGCATTCTGGCACCCATTGCAGTCTTGGTTTTATCCAGTACCCAGAGCAGGGAACCCCGCTTGTTTTTATCCCGCATGGTTTCACAAAGCTCCAGATTGCGTCTGGAAGCGCTGTCCAACACAACAAAATCCTCCACATGATAGGTACTGATATGATTGATATGGTCTACAGAGCCCTTCTGGGTGTCCTTTAGATAATAAAGCAGACAGCCAACGGAACGTACTGCATTTGGATAATCCTTTAAGCCCAGTCCCTCCAGGTTCATCATGTGGAACTGGTCTTTGATTAAACGTTCATCCATATCATAATCGTAATACCAGTCCTCCATTACGGTAATCATGGTGTGGTCCTTTTCCCGAAGGTTTAGGAGGCTGATACCGATACTTCCGTTTTCCTCTAAAGAAACCGTTTCATTTACCAATATCTCCACCGGAGAAAACTTGGAAATCTCATCCATTACCTTGGAAAGAGATTCCACTTCAGTGGTAAAAAAATCCCCGGTGGTAATGTCTGCAAAGGAAATGCCATATTTGTCATCATAAAAAATACTCATCAGATAGTTGTTTTTTGTCTCATTAAGGCTTCCGGTACTCATATTGGTCCCAGGAGTTACAATCTGGACAACCTCACGTTTGACAAGGCCCTTTGCCTGCTTTGGGTCTTCCACCTGCTCACAGATGGCAACCTTATACCCCTTTTCCACCAGACGGTTCATGTAATTCTCATAGGCATGATAGGGAATCCCGCACATTGGAGCACGTTCTTCCATACCACAGTCCTTGCCAGTCAAGGTGATTTCCAGCTCCCTTGATGCAGTAATGGCATCATCAAAGAACATTTCA
>JAXVOW010000217.1:0-7226 GCA_037301995.1 bacterium
GGTGGCCTTTGTATTGTTTGCTATTATGGCTCTCTGCCTGTATCTGACTGCTGGCAGTGTAGTGCGAACCCAGGAGACAGACCAGCAGGAGATTAAGTATCATCTGATGTACCAGGAAGAGGTTACCCAGAACATGGTGGATGTAGTGGAGAAGGGAAACCAGCATATTGAGCTGCTTCAGTCTAAGTTAGACAGCTTCCATGCTGCAACGGACGAGGTGGCGAGAAGTGTAGATGCCATTTCCCAGGGCGTTACAGAGACAGTTCGTAATATGGAAAGCCAGACAGATATGACGGCGCAGATTCAGGAAATTATTGATAATTTAATCCGGGTGAAGGACCATACGCTGGAGTCTACCAATGAGGCGGTTGCTGCAACGGAAGCAGGTGGCAAGCTGGTGGAGCACCTGAAAGAAAAGTCTGATGATATAGCGGTTACAAACCAGAATGTAACAGAGGTGGCGCAGGAATTACAGGAAAAGATTAGCTCCGCGGAGGAGATTACCCAGATTATATATCAGGTTTCCTCCCAGACCAATTTACTGGCATTGAATGCATCCATTGAGGCTGCCAGGGCAGGGGAAGCCGGAAGAGGTTTTTCTGTTGTGGCAGATGAGATTCGGAAATTGGCAGATAACACGAAGCAGTCCATTGACAAGATTACGGATTTGCTGCAGGGTGTTACAAAACTGGCAGACCAGACCTCTGCGCTGGTTATGAATTCGGTACAGGCGTCGGAAGCACAGGCAGAGTATATTAATGAAGTAACAGGCGCTTTCAGAAGTATAACCGGTGTGGTTGAAACACTGCACAGTAATATGATGAGTCTGGATTCTCTGAGTAACAATCTTCATGAAAGCAACAATGTAATTATAGACAGCCTTGCAAACCAGCAGGCAGCAAATGAAGAGATTGCAGCCAATGCCCAGTCTTCAGCAGACCTTAGTGAATGTAATCTGGAAGATTTGGGGGATGTTATTGGTGAACTGAATGAGATTGCAGAAATTATCGGAAGCTTAAAACAGGTGGAGGGTATGGAGAGTGCAGCTGCTGTTGAACAGCCGTCCACAGCAGAGGGATTCGTACCACCAAATCCGGAGAGTCTTGCAACGGAAGCAGGAGGCTTTACACCGCCAAATCCGGAGAGCCTTGCAGCGGAAGCAGGAGGCTTTACACCGCCAAGTCCGGAAAGTCTTGTGGCGGAAGCAGAGGGCTTTACTCCACCCAGCCCGGAAAAGCTGATGGAAGAAGAGGGAAAATCACCAGAGGAATATGATGATGACTGGGGCGAAAAGCTCTGATAATAGAGCTTGAAGCGCAAAGCTTTGATACAAAAAATAAAAATAATGAAAGAGGGACTGTAGTTTTGTCAGCACAGCGGATACAGAAATTCAGTTCCTCTTTTCTTATGGAATGGAGTAGAATATGTTTCGAATCTGGGGAAAAATTATGAAAAATAACAGACTGGTTAAGGACATGGTGGTGGAGATTGACGATTATACGCTTTCCCGTACAAAAAAGGTCTATCAGGCACTGGATGAAATGTGTTATGAGTTTGACCTGGCAAAACCAATCTGGCTTGAGACAAATAAAGAGGATTTTATCAGACATGCCCGGACTAAATTTACAAAGGACAGTTTTATAGAAGACATAGATTTTGACTATCTGGATTTCCAGGTGATTGAAGAGGATTATTAGTCTTTGGATTTCAATATCACAAATTAAAAACATTACTATCACATTTTAGTCACAAAACATTGCTAGGATAGCAGACATAAGATGACAATGAATATTGTCTCAATGATTGGAAAAATGGAAAGGCAGGTTTTGAGTATGGAAAATGAAAACAATAATATGAATCAGGAATCGGGTTCTACTTATCATTATGGAAGAAATGAGAGTCCTTTTGGAAGAGAAGATGTATCTGGAAGAGCAACGGATACCCGGAGTGCCCAGGATACCACGAATTTCCAGAGCAATCAGAGTACCCAGGGCAGCAATCCTTATAGCCGGGGCAGCGTATACGGACAGGGAATCTATACAGGCAGTGATTTCGCATCACAGGAACCACCAAAAAGGAAAAAAGAAAAAACAAAAAAAGAGAAGAAGCCATCCGGCGGTAAGGCAAAGAAGGTCGGTTTGTTTATTGCCTCTGCTGCGGCATTTGGACTGATTGCCGGTGGAGTAATGGTAGGTGTGAATGCACTGGGTAACAGGGTTCTCGGCACCAATAGTAAAGATGCAGAGGTGGCAACCGTTACAACCACAGATGCGGGCATGAAGCAGGAAACAGCGACAGGAGTGGCAGATGTGGCAGAGAATGTTATGCCATCCATCGTAGCTATTTCAAATACCTCCGTTCAGACAGTACGTTCATGGTTCCAGTCTTATCAGCAGGAGGTTAGCAGCTCCGGCTCTGGCATTATTATCGGGCAGACCGATGATTCCATCCTGGTTGCGACCAATAACCATGTAATTGAAGGTGCAAATGAGATAACTGTAGCTTTTTGTGACGATACCGCTGCAGCAGCAACCGTAAAGGGAGCAGATTCCTCCGCAGATTTAGCTGTCTTAGAGGTAAGCACAAAGAATCTGGATGCAGATACATTGGAGCAGATAAAGGTTGCAGCCTTGGGGTCTTCAGATGACCTGCGGGTAGGAGAGCCTGCCATCGCAATTGGTAACGCACTGGGTTATGGACAATCTGTAACGGTTGGTTATATCAGTGCTTTGAACCGTGAGGTTGATATGGAGGATACGAGCATGCATCTGATACAGACGGATGCAGCCATTAATCCGGGTAACAGCGGCGGTGCCCTGTTAAATTCAAGCGGTGAGGTTATCGGTATCAATACAGTCAAATATGTAGACAGTACGGTAGAAGGTATGGGTTATGCAATTCCGATTTCCTCTGCCATTCCAATTATCAATGATTTGATGAATCAGGAGGTAATTGAGGAAAGTGAGCAGGGATATCTGGGTATCCAGGGAAATGATATTACAGATGAATATGCACAGGGCTTTAATATGCCAGAGGGAGTTTATGTAGTAAAGATTGTAGAGGGCTCACCGGCAGATGAATGTGGTCTGAAGGCAGGGGATATCATTACAAAATTTGCAAACCGTGATGTAGGCAGCATGGAGACATTGCAGAATATTCTCTCCAACAAAAAGGCTGGCGAGGAAATTGAAATGGTGGTACAGCGTAATAATGAAAAGGGCGAATATGAAGAAGTAACCCTTAAGGTTACCCTGGGAGCCAAGAAGGATATGCCGGATTCCGATGACAGTAATCAGACAGATAATAATACAGAGCAGCAGCAGACAGAACAGATATCACCGGAAGAGTTTTTCGATGAATTCAATGGATTTTACAACAATTAGATAACATTATCCAGTGATGGGAGAACCGCAGATGCGGTTCTCTTTTTTTGTGCGGAATAACAGGTGAAATGTAAAATTTTATATAAATATTTTAAAAAGTATTGACCGTTGGTCATTTTTGTAGTATAGTCCTTGTTATAAAAATGACCAACGGTCATAAATTGAAAGGAGAGATAAAAGTGATTGCGATAGGAAAGTGGATTACAAAGCATAAAGCACTCATCATTATCTTAAGTGTTCTGCTGATTATTCCTTCCATCATAGGAATGATAAAGACCAGAACAAACTATGATTTGCTGAGTTATCTTCCCGATACCCTGGAAACGGTATCGGGTCAGGATATTATGGTGGATGAGTTTGGAATGGGTGCCTTCTCAATGGTAATTGTTGAGGATATGGACATGAAGGATGTCAGCGCCCTGAAGGAGAAGATTTCAGAGGTTTCCCATGTAAGTGAGGTTATCTGGTATGACAGCATTATGGATATTTCTGTTCCGACAGAGATGCTGCCAAAGGATGTCCAGGAGCTGCTGTTTAACGGAGATGCAACCATGTTGATTGTCTTATTTGACGACACAACTTCGGCTGACAATTCCATGCAGGCGGTTACGGATTTGCGGAAGCTGGTGGGAGAGCAGTGCTTCATTTCCGGTATGACAGGACTGGTTACGGATATAAAGGATCTGGCACTTAGCGAGATACCAATTTATGTCATAATTGCTGTGGCATTTGTGTTGGTTGTGCTGATGTTCACAATGGATTCCTTTGCCACACCGTTTATTTTCCTGATGGGCATTGGAGTTGCTGTTCTCTACAATCTGGGAAGTAACTATTTTCTGGGTGAGACCAGTTATATCACAACGGCGTTGGCGGCAGTCCTTCAGCTGGGTGTCACAATGGATTATTCGATTTTCCTGTTGGAGAGCTACCGGGCGAATAAGGAGAGATTTCCTGGAGATAAGGACCGGGCGATGGCACATGCAATTTCCAATACCTTCCGTTCCGTGTGTAGCAGCTCCCTTACCACCATTGCCGGTTTTGCTGCGCTTTGTGCCATGACCTTTGCTCTGGGCAGGGATTTGGGCATTGTAATGGCAAAGGGTGTTGTAATGGGCGTGATTGTATGTGTTACCCTGCTGCCGTGCCTGATTCTTGTATGTGATAAATGGATTGAAAAGTGGTCCCATAAAGAGCTGCTTCCCCAGTTTCATAAGCTGTCGGATTTTATAATCAAATACAGATGGATTGCCATTATAATTTTTGCGGTTGGTATGGTACCGGCTGCCTATGGAAATAATCATGTGTCTATATTTTATAACCTGGACAAAGGGCTTCCGGAGGATATTCCATCCACTATCGCAAATAAGAAGTTAGAGGAAGAGTTTGACATGAGCGTCATGCATATTGCCATGCTGCCATCGGAAATGGATTCCAAAACAAAAACAGATGTGATAAAGGATATGGAAAATGTAGACGGTATTAAATGGGTAGTTGGCATGAATTCATTTTTAGGAGCCAGTGTGCCGGAATCCATGATTCCAAAGGAATTCAGGGAAAAGCTGTCCAGTGACGAATATGAGCTGATGTTTATATGCTCCAATTATAAAACCGCATCAGACGAGGTAAATAAGCAGATTGATGAATTAAATGATATTGTAAAGGGTGTAGATGAATCCTCTATGATAATCGGTGAGGCGCCGCTGACAAAGGACTTAATGGATGTGACAAATGTGGATTTGCGGAATGTAAACTATCTCTCAATTATAGCGATTTTTATTATCATCATGCTAACCTTTAAATCCATTTCGTTACCGGTTATTCTGGTTGCAGTAATTGAGTTTGCAATCTTTATCAATATGGCTGTTCCGTATTACACTAACACATCCCTTGTCTTTGTGGCAAGTATTGTTATTGGCAGTATTCAGTTAGGTGCAACAGTGGATTATGCAATTCTTATGACCAGCCGTTATCACAAGGAGCGGTTAAGGGGTGCAGGGAAACAGGAAGCGGTATCCATTGCACATAAGACGTCGATAAAATCAATTATTATCAGCGGTTCCTGCCTGTTTGCAGCAACCTTTGGTATCACCCTGTATTCAAGCATTGATATGATTGGTTCTATCTGTACGCTGCTGGCAAGGGGAACCATCATCAGTGTTATTGTAGTAGTTTGTATTCTACCTGCCATGCTCTGGATTTTCGATTCCCTTATCTGTAAGACAACATGGGATTTGAGGCATGTGAGCATTGGAAAGAAGAACAATAAGTAAGGAGGAATTTGTTATGAAATATTTGAAAAAAACATGTGCAGTGACATTAAGTGCAGCAATGATTCTGGGGATGGCGTCCGGCATGGGAACAGTTTCCAGCGCAGCAGCAAATATCGAAAAGGAAGAGACTGTCTATGTCAATCAGGAGGCAGACGGTTCCGTTACGGATATTACGGTTTCCGACTGGCTGAAAAATGTAACGGGAAATGGAGATATTTCTGACATGTCAAAGCTTACCGATATTAAAAACGTCAAGGGAGATGAGACATTTACACAGGGCAGTGACGGAACGCTTACATGGCAGGCGGATAATGCGGATATTTATTATCAGGGAAAATCCGATGAGGAGCTGCCAGTGGGTGTTAAGGTCAGCTATAAGCTGGATGGAAAAGAGACAAAGGCTGGCGATATGGCAGGAAAAAGCGGAAAAGTCACCATTACAATTCAGTATGAAAACAAGGCGTCCTATGAGGATGAAATTGATGGCAGGAAGGTTGAACTCAATACACCTTTTTTAATGGCATCTGCTGTCATTCTTCCGGTGGATAATTTTTCCAATGTAACGGTAAACCAGGGTAAGCTCGTATCGGAAGGCTCTAACCAGATTCTGGTTGTATATGGAATGCCGGGGCTGGCTGACAGTCTCGATTTATCCAGTGATTTAAAGGAGGAAATGGATGAAAAGCTGGGAGATACCGTAACAATAACGGCAGATGTGACGGATTTCTCCATGGGCTCTATCTATACGGTGGCGACCTCGGATGAATTTTCGGATATTGACCTTGATGATGACAGTGACATAAATGATGTGGAAAATGCAATTAATGATTTGGCGGATGCAACGGATGAACTGATTTCCGGTTCTTCTGACCTGTCTGACGGACTGACCACATTGCAGAATAATTTTAAGACCTATGCAAATGGTGTGGAGGATGTAAAAAAAGGCGCTTCTGATTTGTCCACGGGCGCCGGAAAGCTCTCAAAGGGTGTGAGCCAGTATACCACCGGAGTGACCTCCCTGACCAAAGGAGCAAGCCAGTATGTGGAGGGAACCAAGTCATTGGCAAACGGAGTCACCGCTTATGTAAATGGGGAAAAACAGATAGATGAGGGCGTGACGAAATTATATAATTCAGTTGGGGCACTATCCCAGTATAGTGAATTTTCCGGCAAGCTGACCTCCTATGTGGGTGGAGTGAATGACCTGGCAAATGGAGTAAAAAATGTAAGCGGCAAGCTGTCCAATGTGGGGGCGGCTCTTACCAATTATGGAAATGCTGCCGAGACATTGAAAAATGCAAAGGTGAGCGTATCGGATAAATCAGCGCTGGAGAGCGCAATTGACGGCAGTGATTTGGATGACAGCGTAAAGACGCAGTTAAAACAGCTGCTCAGTGATGTGGAAAGTGGAAATGCCGCAGTGGAAACAGCAAGACAGACCATTTTGGGGACAAATGCAGAAATGCAGAAGACCCTAGGCAGTGTCAGCATCCCGGACTCTGATACACTGGATTATCTGATTAGCTCCGGCAATGCCCTGACAAGTGCGTCTGGTCAGTTTGATGCAGGCATC
>JAXVOW010000218.1:0-4048 GCA_037301995.1 bacterium
ATCCTTTTGTCCTGAATGACGAAACCGTACACATTACATTAAGTGCCGGTGTGGCTCTCTTCCCACAAAACGGTCTTTCCTTAAGTGAATTGATGAAAAATGCGGATATCGCAATGTACTCCTCCAAGAATACCGGCAAAAACAGCTATACATTTTTCAGCTCTTCCATGGAGGATGAGATAAACCGCCGGAATGATTTGGTTGACATCCTGCGGGATGCAATAGAAAATAAAGATATTTATTTGCTCTATCAGCCTCAGGCAGACATTGCAACCGGTGAAATTATTGGCTGTGAAGCATTGATGCGTTTAAATTCCCCTATTGTGGGCTTTGTATCACCAGATGAATTTATACCGGTAGCTGAGGAATGCGGCCTGATTGATGAGTTGGGAGAATGGGCTCTGTTTGAAGCATGCAGCTTTAACCAGCGTCTGATTGATGCAGGCTTTAAACCATTGCGGATATCCGTTAATGTCTCCACCGCCCAGCTTCGGGGAGACCGTTTAATCCATGCAATTGAAGCCCTTCCGGAAAAAACATCCATGCCATTAAAATATTTGGAAATCGAATTAACAGAAAGCGTTTTGATGAAAAATTTTGAACATAATCTGGCTTTAATCAACCGGATGAAGGAGCTGGGTATTCAAATTGCTCTGGATGATTTTGGTACCGGGTATTCTTCCTTCAGCTACCTGACAAAAATTCCAATCAATACGTTGAAAATTGACAAATCCTTCATTGCCGGTATCTGTGAAAACGAAAATGATACCTACATCGCAGGAACCATTATCAGTCTGGCACATCAGCTTGGAATAACCGTTATTGCCGAAGGGGTTGAAACTATCGAACAATTAAAAATTTTACAGGATCAGATGTGCGATATCCTGCAGGGTTATTTCTTTAGCCGGGCAATATCAGAAGAGGATTTTATCGAGTTATTAAAAATTAATTCTTAGGAGGATTTTATATGAATAAAGATAGGACTACTATTATTACAGAGGATACCATTTCTTTATACCTGGACAACAATCAGGAGGTGGAATGCGATATTCTGGCAATCTTTCCACTAAAAGAACAATTCTACATTGCATTAATGCCCCAGTCACCTATAGAAGGGTATGAGGAGGGCGAATATTTTCTCTATCGTTATCAGTCTGATGGTGAAAATGTTGAACTTTCCGAAATTGAATCGGATGTGGAATGGGAGTCTGTGGAGGAGAAATTTGATGAACTTCTGGACGAAGAAGAATTTAACCATTTGGAAAACTCAAAAATGGTTCACTGAACCATTTTCTCATATGCTTGGCAACAACAAAGGATGAAGGCAGCAGCTTTCATCCTCATTTTCTATTACTATGAATTTGTCATTGTCTTTAATTGCTGGATTAATTCCAAATCCTCTGCCGTCACCCTCATATTTGTATTGATTTTCTTCCCCTCCGGGGATATAACACTGATTTCAATAATACTGCCCTCTCCAATACTTTTTGCTGCTGCTGAGAAAAACATTGGCACTTTGGGATTATTATTTTTAAATTTATCCATTAAACCCTTCATCTGCATTAATGCCATTGGATTCATGCTCCATTCCTCCTATTTTTGTATATTGATTGTTAAATTACTGTCTGTAATCATATCACTTTTCCTTAAATCCGTAAAGACTTAAAGAAAGTACGCCAGTACTTTCACATCTCCCTGATAAATGCTATAATATAGAAATCTGTTAACATCAGGAGTAATCCTTTTTACGCCGTTTAAGGAGAGGTTATCATGAATTTACAAAAATTAGTAAGCTATTTGAGGCAATGCATTAAAAAATACGATATGATTCAGGAAAATGATAAAATTGCAGTGGGGCTTTCCGGAGGGAAAGACAGCCTTACTTTATTGACCGGGCTGCAAAAATTACAAAGCTTTTTTCCGGAGCATTTTGATTTGGCAGCAATCTATGTGGATTTAGGTATTACCGACTCCTCCCACAATATCCAGGTTATGGACTCCTTCTGCCAGCAAATCGGCATACCGTTTTACCCAGTAAATACTGATATCTACAAGATTGTTTTCAAGGAACGAAAAGAAAAAAATCCCTGTTCCCTGTGTGCCAAGCTCAGAAAAGGCGCTCTTAACAACAAAGCTCTTGAATTAGGCTGCAATAAAATTGCATATGCACATCACAAAGATGATTTCATTGAAACCAGCATGATGTCACTTTTGTTAGAGGGACACTATTACTGCTTCCCTCCGGTCACATACCTTGACTCAACAAAGCTGACTGTAATTCGTCCAATGCTGTACATGGATGAACGGGAAATTGAAGGCTTTTCTTATCGAAATAAGCTTCCTGTCATTCAAAATGCATGTCCAGCAGATAAACATACCAAACGCCAGGAGATAAAAGAATTTATTGAAAGAAGCTCTGCCCAATTCCCGGATATTCGCAAAAATCTGAATGCTGCATTATTAAATTATTTCGAGTCGGTAAAATAATAATATTTTGTACCCGGCTTACAGTCCTTTTTCTGGCATGTCCTCTTCTCTTTTAGGCTTGTGTCTACACAAATTTATACATATAAAAATCGCCAGAACCCTTTTTTAAAGGTTCTGACGACTTCTAACTGTTAACAGGGGATGAGAGAATCGAACAGTTTTTCTTTCATCCCCTTATAATCACTGAAAATGTTGTTTTCACTACAATTATGGCATCTGTTTCTCCATAGAAAAGCAGGGTGACTTTTTCTGATTTAGGGTGACTTAATCTTAAAAATTGACTGCATTTTCAATTTGTTCAATTTTAGATTTCATACTCTTATTACTATAATAATATAGTTTTCGAGTTGTTGCTACATCTGTATGCCCCATCTGCTCTGCCACAAAACTATCATCAACATCATTATCCAAAAGAGTAGTTCCATACGTCTTTCTGACCTTATGTGAAGTTCTATGTAAGATTCCAAGCTTCTCACAAACTGAGGACAATCTTTTATTGAAGGTATTTTCTCGAATACGTTTTCCATTATTCATAAACAAATACTCTCCATTAGAATTAATTTTTAATATCTGCTCAATTGTCCATTCTGCTGTTTTAGGAAGAATTACTTGCCTATATCCAGCATCTGTCTTTGGAATTTCAACTACCTTTACTTTCCATTTGCCATTTTCATCTTTATATTTGACTTCCGTCCTCATTACCATAATACTTTTGGAACGCAAATCTTGTCTTTGTAGTGCAACTAACTCTCCAACTCTCAAACCCGTCTGAAACTGTAATAGCAAACCCAAATTCCAAATATCTGCGTTATCCTTTAAATAAGAGATAATTATTGGAATTTCTTCCTCCATGAACACCTCACTCTCTTTGCTCTTGAACTTCTTCGCAAAGATATTATTTGACAATTGTAAATCACCAATAAAGCTTGTAATACTTAAGGTTGTATATCCTTTCTTTTTACCATATCTGAAAATACCATTTAATAAGGTAACAAGTCCTGAATATGTTTTTCGAGTAAGTTGCAGGTCATGAATTGTTGTTTTAATAAATTCCTCAAGATCAGGTTCAATAATATTTTTAAATTTTTTCCTACAAATTGATGATGTTGGTTTAAAGAAACGCTTATAGTCACTACAATATCTATCATAAGATTGCTTTTTTACTTCTCCGTACTTCAATCTTTCCAAAGACCATTCTTCAAAAACATCCTTGATATATATTTCTTTTTCTTGATTCTTGTAATAATCTACAAGCATGTCCTCCAATTCTTTTCTTGTCTTCCGCCTCCTAATGATTTTCTTACCCTTGCTATTTTGCAAGTGTGTGAGCCACATCCCCTCTTTATTTTGCCAAATTGAATAGGGGTGCTGCTTTATAATCTCTTGTCGTTCCATAGTTTCTATAGTACTTCTTAGTTCTTCCATGTTGATTATACCATTTTCCAAAGCTGTTTGCAAAACGTCATCGTCATGCATGCTCATTCTTTGTTTTTCCAAGAGTACAACATTGGAGCTATACTATAAAAGTGGACACGACAAGTAAACTTATATTACAATTAAG
>JAXVOW010000219.1:0-9309 GCA_037301995.1 bacterium
ACAATCAGGCTCTTCCCTGTCATTTCAGCCGGCTGAGGAAGCTCCATAATCTCCAACAGGGTTGGTGCAATATCTGCAAGACAGCCTCCCTCTCTCAGCTTCACATCCCCATAGTTCACAAGAATAAATGGTACCGGGTTCGTGGTATGGGCTGTATGTGGATTACCGGTTTCGTAGTCAATCATTTTTTCTGCATTTCCATGGTCGGCACAGATAAACAGAACACCATCCACCTTCTTTACTGCCTCCACTGCAGAGCCCACACAGGCATCTACACGTTCAACTGCCTTAACTGCGGCAGGAATCACACCGGTATGTCCCACCATATCCGGATTTGCAAAATTAATAATAATTACATCATATTCCCCACAGGTAATTGCTGCGTCCAGCTTCTCACCAACCTCCGGCGCACTCATCTCCGGCTGTAAATCATAGGTTGCAACAGCCGGGGATTTTACCAGGGTTCTGTCTTCATCCTTATTCGGCTCCTCTACGCCACCGTTGAAGAAGAATGTAACATGGGCATATTTTTCCGTCTCTGCAAGCCGCAGCTGCTTCTTACCCATCTTTGCAAGATACTCGCCAAGGGTATTCTCAATAGACTGCTTCTTAAATGCAACCAGCTTATTTGGAATGGATTCATCATAATCTTTAAAGCATACATAGGTCACCGGTATACGTCCATTTCTTCTTTCAAAGCCGGTAAAATCATCATCGCAGAAGGCTCTTGTAAGCTCTCTTGCACGGTCCGGACGGAAGTTGAAGAAGATAACGGAATCCTTCGGTTTCACAGTTGCCACCGGCTTACCATTCTCCATAATAACAGTAGGAAGCACAAATTCATCCGTCACTTCCTTCGCATAGGAATCCTCCATAGCCTGTACCGGGTCTTCTGCCGTTTCACCTTCGCCATAGGCTAACGCTGCATATGCTTTCTCCACACGGTCCCAGCGGTTATCTCTGTCCATTGCATAATAACGTCCGGATAGAGAAGCCACCTTTCCGACACCAATCTCTTTCATTTTAGCCACCAGCTCGGCTACATAATCCTTTCCGGAAGCCGGAGGTGTGTCACGTCCATCCAAAAACGGATGCACATACACATTGTGAAAGTCCTGTCTCTTGCATAACTCTAAAATACCATACACATGGGTATTATGGCTGTGCACACCACCGTCTGACAGCAAGCCCCATAAATGTAAATCAGAGTTATTTTTCTTACAGTTATCAATGGCTTCTAATAACGCCTCGTTCTGGAAGAAGTCACCGTCCTCAATTGCCTTGGTAATGGACGTTAAATCCTGATAAATAATACGTCCTGCACCGATATTCATATGTCCAACCTCTGAATTTCCCATCTGTCCGTCCGGCAGACCAACCGCCAGCCCGGAAGCATTTCCAGGAACAAATGGACATTCCTTCATTAACTTATCCATAACAGGGGTATTAGCCATTGCGATTGCATTTCCCTCTGTCCTGTCATTTAAACCATAACCATCAAGTACCATTAAAACAACTGGTTTTTTACTCATAACTTGTCTCCTTTTTATAATGTATTTTAAGAAGCCTGATTGCTTCCGGTATTCCCCTAAACAGTTTACCACATTAAAAAGATTTTGCAATAAAAATAAAAATATCCAAAATATTTAATTTTCTATGCTACAAGGACAACTCCTTCTTCATCAGATGAACCAGCTCACGGATATTCAAATGCTCCCCATGTATCGTAATGTCTGCATAGTGCTCATAAAGAGGCTTTCTCTCCTCATATAAATCCCGGAATGTCTGCCCCACCCGGATGGATACCCCGCGTTTCGTCAAATCCCCAATCCGTTCACACAGGGTTTCATAGGAAAGCTCAATATAAATAACCGTCCCGATGGATTTTAAATGCTCCATCGCCTCTTTTCCGTAGATTACACTGCCGCCGGTGGCAATAACCGCCTTATGGTAATCCATGGATGCATTCACCTCATTCTCGATTTTATTAAATTCATCTAATCCCTGTCCATCTATGATTTCACTCAGCAAAAGTCCCGTGCGCTCCTGAATAACCAAATCAGAATCAACGAACCGGTATCCCAGGGCTTTGGCAAGCACTACGCCAATGGTACTCTTGCCGCTGCTTGGCATCCCTATTAATATAATATTATCTTTCATAAATCGTACATCTTATTTCGCGCAAAGGTCTTAATATGCGCCAGAAGCCTTTCATCCGGCTCCATGGAAACAAGCTCCTTCCTTCCATCTGATTCTATTACCAGGGAAATTACCTGTCCCTTTCCGGTTCGGGAAGAATAGTCCCGTTTCTTTGCAAAGTTCTCTGTGGAAATACGTGGTGAATCCTTTGGAACAATCATTGTCACCTGTTCTAATTCAAAGCTCATAAGCTCTTTTCTCCTGCTTGCATTATAGATCGCCGCAATCTCTACACTTCCATTGGTCAGAGTGTATTCATATTCCAGATTATGATTTCCCAGACAATAGAAAAACAGACAAATACCCACAATAAAAACCAGCAGAC
The DNA here is from genome assembly GCA_037301995.1 of bacterium. Taxonomy (GTDB): domain Bacteria; phylum Bacillota; class Clostridia; order Lachnospirales; family Lachnospiraceae; genus CAG-590. Next base: position 2,525 of record JAXVOW010000219.1, read on the forward strand.
CCAACGCTCCCGTAAAGAGGAAAAGAACAATCCCTGCCACCGCTAAAAGAACACATAAGAAAAGCTGGATATAATAATTTTTACCTGGTTTTGCACTCACTGCCTGTTCCATATAACTATCACTTAACATATGCTACCTCCATTCTGAAAATGATAACCCGATAGTATTTACCACCGGGTTATATATTTTTTATTTATTTAGCTGTCAGATATTCATCAATAGCTTTTGCCGCCTTTTTGCCTGCACCCATAGCAAGAATAACCGTAGCTGCACCTGTAACAGTGTCTCCACCTGCATATACACCGTCCTTGCTGGTCTTCATGGTATCTTCCTCTACAATGATACCTCCCCATTTCTGGGTATCCAGTCCCGGTGTTGTCTGGCGAATTAACGGATTCGGACTCTGCCCAATTGCAATTACAACCGTATCTACATCTATAACGTAGTTAGAACCCTCAATTGGCTTCGGAGAACGTCTTCCTGACTCATCCGGCTCACCTAACTCCTGTTTGACAACCTCAATACCGGTTACCCAGCCATCTTCACCGTGGATTGCACAAGGATTATTTAATAATTTGAAAATGATGCCCTCTTCCTTTGCATGGTGCACCTCTTCTGCTCTCGCAGGAAGCTCTTCTTCCGAACGTCTGTAAACAATATATACCTCTTCCGCACCAAGACGCTTCGCTGTTCTTGCCGCATCCATTGCTACGTTACCCGCACCCACAACGGCAACCCTTTTTCCTACCTTAACAGGTGTTGGTGCCTCCGGGAACTTATACGCCTTCATCAGGTTTACACGGGTTAAAAATTCATTTGCAGAATAAACGCCAAGTAAATTCTCACCAGGAATATTTAAAAATCTTGGAAGACCTGCACCAGAGCCCACAAACACAGCCTCATAGCCCTGCTCCATCAGCTCATCAATGGTGACAGAACGTCCCACGATTACATTTGTCTCAATATCTACACCAAGCTTCTCAACCGTCTCAATTTCTCTTGCAACCAAATCCTTTGGCAGACGAAATTCCGGAATGCCGTAGCTAAGTACTCCACCGGCCTTATGTAATGCCTCAAATACCGTTACATCATAGCCCTTCTTAATCAGTTCTCCGGCACAGGTAATACCTGCAGGACCGGAGCCCACAACAGCAACCCGCTTTCCGTTCTTCTCAATATTGACCTCGGCAGGCTTTGCATTTGCCATATGGTAATCCGCCACAAAGCGCTCCAGACGTCCGATTGCCACCGGCTCACCCTTAATGCCACGGACACATTTTCCCTCGCACTGGTTTTCCTGTGGACATACACGTCCGCAGATTGCAGGAAGTGCATTCTCGCTTGTAATAATCTCATATGCGGCATCAAAATCCCCTTCTGCCACCTTCTCAATAAATCCTGGGATTGGAACATTCACCGGACAGCCGTCCATACATGGCTTATGCTTACAGTTCAGACATCTTGCAGCCTCCTCCATTGCCATCTCTTTGCTATATCCCAATGCCACCTCTGAAAAATTCTTATTTCTAACATTTGGCTCCTGCTCCGGCATAGCCACCTTTGTCATACTCATATTTCTTTCCATCTGTATATCTCCTTTAATCATTTTGCAGCCAATTACAATTAAATCTTTTTTTCTTCCATCCCTTTACGCATTTGCCAGCTTACAGGTATGCTCTTCCTCCTTGAACATTCCCTGTCTCTTCATGCACTCATCAAAATCCACTAAAAATCCATCAAAATCAGGACCGTCTACACAGGCAAACTTTGTTTGTCCGCCTACTGTTACACGGCAGCCGCCGCACATTCCGGTACCATCAATCATAATCGGATTCAGGGAAACTGCTGTCGGGATGTCAAGCGGCTTTGTCACGTTAACCACATTTTTCATCATAATTAAAGGTCCAATGGCAATTACCTCATCAAACTTCTCACCCTTGTCAATTAACTCCTGCAATACGGTTGTCACGAATCCCTTCGTGCCAAGACTTCCGTCATCCGTTGCAATATATACGTTATCGCAGAACTCCTCAAATTTCTCCTTCAGGATAACAAATTCTGCAGAACGCCCGCCAATAATAACATCCACCTTTACTCCCATCTCATGAAGCTTTCTAAGCTGTGGATAAAGCGGTGCAGAACCAACTCCACCAGCCACACCAATTACATGGTCGCATTTATGTAATGGAGCAGGCTGTCCCAATGGTCCTACAAAATCCTCTACATATTCTCCTGCCTTTTTCTTTGAAAGCAGCTCTGTGGAATAGCCAACCACCTGATAAATAATCGTTACGGTTTTCTTCTCTCTGTCATAATCCGCAATTGTAAGAGGTATTCTCTCACCATCCTTATCTACACGAACAATAATAAACTGACCCGCCTCACATTTGTTTGCCACAAATGGTGCTTCGATTTCCATCAACTCAACTGCACTGTTGAGGGTTTCTTTACTAACAATTTTGTACATTTTGATACCTCTTTCCTCTTGTTTTACAATATACGTTAAATATTATACCTTTTTTACATTGATAAGACAAGCATAAAATAAAGAAGCTGTCATACTGCCAAATATCAATTAGAGCTGCTACAGACAGCAAAAAGGACTCCTGTTACAGAATACAAGACACAAGTCTAACTGAACAGCAGTCCTTTTTATCATCCATCTTATTTGTTGTAATTTACAATCTGTCCAAATTCCGGCTTCAGGGAAGCTCCACCTACCAAACCGCCGTCAATATCCGGCTTTGCAAGTAACTCAGCTGCGTTGCCTGCATTCATAGAACCGCCATACTGGATACGGATTGCTTCTGCAGTAGCATCATCATAAATCTCACCAATCACCTGACGAATTGCTGCACAAACCTCCTCTGCCTGATCAGAGGTAGCTGTCTTACCGGTTCCAATAGCCCAAATTGGCTCATAAGCAATAACAGCTGTCTTAGCCTGGTCTGCTGTAACATTTAAGAACGCAATCTTAATCTGCTGACGAATCCAGTCAATTGTGATTCCCTGCTCTCTCTGGGTTAAGGACTCACCACAGCAGATGATTGGAGTAATACCATGCTCAAATGCCTTTAATACTTTCTTGTTAACCGTTTCATCGGTCTCTGCGAAGTATTCACGTCTCTCTGAATGACCGATAATAACATATTTAACACCTAAATCTGTCAACATATTTGGAGCGATTTCTCCTGTGTAAGCACCGCTCTCCTCAAAATACATGTTCTCAGCACCAATTTCAATATTGGTTCCCTTTGCAGCCTCAATTGCTACAGATAAATCAATAGCTGGTACGCAGAATACTACATCTACTTCATCATTTGCTACTAATGGCTTTAACTCGTTAATTAAAGCAACTGCCTCACTTGGAGTTTTGTTCATTTTCCAGTTACCAGCAATAATTTTCTTTCTTGCCATGTTAGTTTCTCCTTATATTAAATTTGTGGAAGAGAAAAATTGCTGCTGCAAGTTTTCTCTCCCGTAAAACCTTACTTATATCTCGACACTAAGCTCAAGCTTCGCCTTTGGTTGGGTATAGTCACCACTCTTACTTATACCTCTCCACTAAGTTCAAGCTTCGCCTTTGGCTTGCTTTCACTAAGTTATTATTTATCGTTAGCGGCAGCTACACCTGGTAACTCCTTACCCTCTAAGAACTCAAGGGAAGCACCGCCACCTGTTGAAATGTGAGTCATCTTGTCACCAAAGCCTAACTGGTTAACAGCTGCTGCGGAATCACCACCACCGATGATAGTAGTAGCACCCTCTAACTTAGCCATTGCCTCAGCTACAGCAATTGTACCTGCTGCAAAGTTAGGCATCTCGAAGCATCCCATAGGTCCATTCCAAACAACTGTCTTAGCACCTGCAACTGCATCTGCAAATAACTCAGCTGTCTTAGGTCCAATATCAAGACCCTCCATGTCTGCTGGAATCTCACCACGGCCAACTACCTTACGGTTAGCATTATTAGAAAAATCATCTGCTACAACCGTATCGATAGGAATTAATAATTTAACACCCTTCTCTTCTGCCTTCTTTTCCATCTCTAATGCGTATTCCTTATAGTCTTCCTCTAATAAAGACTTACCAACTTCCTCACCGTGGGCTGCCATAAATGTATAAGCCATACCACCACCGATGATTAACGTGTCAACCTTCTCTAACAGGTTATTGATAACGGAAATCTTAGAAGAAACCTTAGCACCACCGAGAATTGCTACAAATGGTCTCTCCGGATTATTCACTGCATTGCCTAAGAAATCAATCTCTTTCTGCATTAAGTAACCAACTACCGCAGTGTCAACAAACTCAGTAACACCAACATTTGAGCAGTGTGCTCTATGTGCAGTACCAAATGCATCATTTACATATACATCACATAAAGAAGCTAATTCCTTTGAGAATGCCTCTCCGTTCTTTGTCTCCTCTGCACGGTAACGTGTATTCTCTAAAAGAACAACCTCGCCATCCTGCATTGCCTCTACAGCAGCCTTGGCATTTGCTCCAACAACCTCCGGATCTGCCGCAAACTTAACTTCCTGTCCTAATAATTCTGAAAGTCTCTTAGCAACCGGTGCCAAAGACAACTCTGGCTTTGGCTCTCCCTTTGGCTTGCCTAAATGAGAACAAAGAATAACCTTACCGCCATCTGAGATTAATTTCTTGATGGTAGGTAAAGCTGCAACTAAACGGTTCTCATCTGTGATGTTTAAATCTGCATCAAGTGGTACGTTGAAATCACAACGCACTAAAACCTTTTTACCTTTTACGTTAATATCATCTACTGATTTCTTATTAAGTGACATTGAAAAAACCTCCTAGTTTTATTTTTAATAGAAAAAAGAGTCCGGTCCAAATAGACCGGACCCCTTTAGGTCTTAATAATTCTAATTTCAGAATATGGATTATGCTAACTCTGAGAAGTACTTGATTGTTCTAACCATCTGGCTGGTGTAAGAGTTCTCGTTATCATACCAAGAAACTACCTGTACCTCATATAAGTCATCAGCCACCTTAGATACCATTGTCTGAGTAGCATCGAATAAAGAACCATATCTCATACCAACGATATCAGAAGATACGATTTCGTCCTCGTTATAACCGAATGACTCGTTAGCTGCTGCCTTCATTGCTGCATTGATACCGTCAACAGTAACATCTGCACCCTTAACAACTGCTGTTAAGATGGTTGTAGAACCTGTTGGGGTAGGAACACGCTGAGCAGAACCGATTAACTTACCATTTAACTCTGGAATAACAAGACCGATTGCCTTAGCTGCACCTGTTGAGTTAGGAACGATATTAACTGCTGCTGCACGAGATCTTCTTAAGTCACCCTTTCTCTGAGGACCATCAAGAGTCATCTGGTCACCTGTGTAAGCATGGATAGTTACCATGATACCAGACTGGATAGCTGCATACTTGTTAAGAGCATCAGCCATAGGTGCTAAACAGTTAGTTGTACAAGAAGCTGCAGAAATGATAGTATCCTCTGCCTTCAATGTCTCGTGGTTTGTGTTGTAAACGATTGTAGGAAGGTCATTACCTGCCGGAGCAGAAATAACTACCTTACGAGCGCCAGCATTGATATGAGCCTGAGCCTTATCCTTGCTGCAGTAGAAACCTGAACACTCTAATACTACGTCTACATTTAATTCTCCCCATGGACAATTGTTAGCATCTGGGAAAGCATAAATCTTGATTTCCTTACCATCAACTGTGATGGAATCCTCACCAGCTGTTACAGTGTCAGCCTTCTCGTATTTACCCTGTGAAGAGTCATACTTTAATAAGTGAGCTAACATCTTAGGGCTTGTCAAATCGTTGATTGCAACAACCTCATATCCCTCAGCTCCGAACATCTGTCTGAATGCAAGACGTCCAATACGTCCAAATCCATTGATTGCAACTTTTACTGCCATGAATAAATTCCTCCTAAAGTTTTGAATTATTAAATTTGGTCGCCGCCCTTCTGAAGCGGACCCATGTCCATATAATACCTTTTTTGAAATAAAATTTCAAGTGGTAAATACGTTTTTATTACGAATTTATGGACGATACAAAATTCCTGTGCTAAAATATCAGTTATTCCAATTCAGAAAGAAGGTACTTTACTATGATAGCCACTGATATGCATGTTCATTCATATTTTTCATCGGATTCCACAGAAAAACCGGAGGCAATTATTGAGACGGCAATTGCGAAGGGATTTCCCTATATCTATTTTACAGACCATCATGATATGGATTTCCCGGTTCACCCTTCGGCGCCTTCCATGAATTTTCAGCTGGATTTTGAGACATATATAAAGGAGCTTCTTTCTTTAAAAGAGCTTTACAGGGATAAAATCGAGCTCCGGCTGGGGGTGGAGCAGGGAATCTGTCCGGAGACTGCGCCTAAAATCACCGCCCTCTCCGACAAATACCCCTTTGATTTCATAATAGGCTCCTCCCATCTGACCTCCCTGACAAACGGCGACCCCTTCTATCCTGAATATTATGCTGGAAAAACAAATGTGGAGGCTTACCGGGAATATTTTATGTCTGAGGTAGAAAATGTCCGGCTGACAGATGGCTTTGATGTATACGGACACTTAGACTATGCGGTGCGGTACTGTCCGGACAAATCCTTTGTCTACCGTTTTTCTGATTACCAGGATATTTTTGAAGAGCTGTTTAAGGAGCTGATTGGTAAGGGGAAAGGAATCGAAATCAACACCAAGGGAATCCCAAGCCTGGGCTTTGCCCACCCTCATATCGACGCATTGCGCCTTTACAAAGCC